>CAYIWD010000034.1:2953-4493 GCA_964367055.1 uncultured Candidatus Saccharibacteria bacterium | reverse complement strand
GTTGTCCTTTGTACGAGAGGATCAGGATGAACGAACCTCTGGTCTACCGGCTTTGTTACCAAATGAAGCGCCGGGTAGCTATTGTTCGGCAGGGATAAGCGCTGAAAGCATCTAAGCGCGAAGCCCCTCCCAAGATTAGGCGTCTTAGATTCGTAGAAGATTACTACGTTGATAGGTCTTAGGTGTAAGCACAGTAATGTGTTTAGCCAAGAGATACTAATAAATCAATTCTCTAATCCCCCAATACTCCACACTGAAAGTTTCGTTTTCCGAATTTGCTGGTGTTTTACGTAAATGTGCCCCACTTCTTCCCATTCCGAACAGAATAGTGAAAGCATTTACAACTAATGATACTTACGCCTTCGGGTGTTGGGAAAGTAGGATACGCCAGCATATTCGGGAAAGCGAAGCGAGCGGCCGAGCGAAGTCCCGTAGCGAAGCCTTGCTTCTGCTATGGGATAGGTTTCGCCGGGAATTCATTGTTTATAATTTACGATGTAACCGCAAATAAAAAATTCCGATTTTTTGGGATTTTTTATTTTCATGTTTTTTAGTTGACAAATTTTATCTATATTGCTATACTATATTTAGCAAATTTTAATAGGAGGTATGATATGTCAAACTCAGAATTAGCTTTCTTTACCGGGATGGGAATCACTGTTGTAGTTGCAATTCTTGTTGTTGTAGTGGTCCTTTGTGTCGCAGGCCTGAGCGTGTGGCGAAACAGGAAAGCATCAGGAGAAATCGCTCCATATACGACATACAGAGAATTCATGAGTTCGTCGTTCAAGACAATATTTAAGATACTACTTAAAAGGAAATGATTTTAGTGAGAATGCCCCCCCGCCTCTATCAAAAAGGATCCTACAACTGGGTCCTTTATTTTTAACAATTTCTTGATATCATTAAGATAATGAACCGACTCATAAAGCAAATCATTTACGGAGCTGGATACTTAGCTTTTTTGGCTTTAATTGTTTTTGCGATTTATTATATTTGGTTCAGGCCAGCAGCGACTTGTTCTGATAATAAACAAAATGGCAGTGAAACAGGAATTGACTGCGGCGGCTCTTGCCCGTCTTGCGAACTTAAAAGTTTAGTCGCTCTTGACGCTAATTGGATAAAGTATTTTCCAGCTGACAGTCAAACGGCGATTGTCGCTAAAATCAATAACGCCAATCTTAGATGGGGCGCAAACTCTTTCTCTTACGCTTTGGATATTTACCCCGTTAGAAATGGAATTTCTAACGGGGTTTATGGAACGAGCACTGCTAAGATTCAAACTATCACGGGCAGCTCTTTTATTTACAGCGGAGAGATAAAATATCTTTTTGCTTTAGCGGAAATTGACGCGACAAATATTTCTGACGTCAAAATTTCTTTTTCTAATATTAATTGGAAACAGGGTACGGATTTTCCAAAGCCCGATATTCAAACCAGAGGAATTGAAACCACGACCGGCCAAGACGATAGCGGCGTAATTGTCTCTTGGTTTGTCGATAATAACAACGATTTTGATTTTTAAAAACGGGTAATTATA
>CAYIWD010000034.1:0-2943 GCA_964367055.1 uncultured Candidatus Saccharibacteria bacterium | reverse complement strand
CTCTGCATCCTCGCGTCTTCAGGCACAAGACGGCCGACGATCGAGGCGTAATTGTCGCTGGGTTTGTCGCTCATAACAACGCTTTTGATTTGTCAAAACTGGTAATTATCGGACTTTTATCAAATTCAAATGGCCTTCAAATCAGCGCTTCAAAAACCGAGCTGGAAAATACTTCAGCTTTTGGCGCAAGGCAATTCAAAATTAATTTTCCTAAAAATATTTCCTTAACCACATCACAAATTCAAACAGCTTCTTCTTATAATTTCACTCGCGATTTAACTATTGGTTCAAAAAGCGCAGATGTTAAAAAGCTCCAGGAATTTCTAAAAAGCCAAGGATTTTTTGACAGAGAAACAACTGATTATTTCGGCGCAATTACTAAAAATGCTTTGATTCAATTTCAAAAGAAAGTCGGCATCTCCCCTGCTTCCGGCTATTTCGGTTCTAAAACTAGAAATTATATTAATTCTTTAAAAACAGAATCCCCGACCCCCAATCTTGGTCAAGCAGACCCGAATAAAACAGAAATTTACGTGGAAGCATTCCGGTAAAATTTTCAATTTCCAATTTTTAAAACTCTGGTGTTATGATGCGTCATAACACCCTGCGTCAGCAAAATTTTCAATAGAAAATAAAAAAGGGCTCGTTGCTCGCGCAACGGCCCCATAGGATATTCGCTATAAAAAACTACATCTTACGAACCGACCACAATGTGACCGCTCCCCATAAAAGATAAATTCCCCAATGCGCCATTTTAGCAACCAATGTCGTCCCTTCGACGAACTTAATGCCAAAGGCGTTGTCCACCACTCCAGTTACCACAACTCCGCCAATAATAACTATTAGAACTAGTTTCATTTTCATCCCTCCTTTCCTGAAGGTTGGCTTTTTCCATGAAGGTAGTGCTTGCTAATTTCTTGAAAAAATCACAATACCTAAGCTTACCAAACCGCACGCTGTCCCAATAACTCCTATCAAATTCTTAGTGGCCAGAAAAGAAGACATAAAATCCAATATCAAAAGCAGAAAAGCCACAACTGCGACAACGAATGAATATTTAGAAATCTCCTTTGCTATCATTATTTATCACCTCCTTTCTTGAAAATTGGCTTTTACTCAGAAAAACGCAGATATGTCAGCGTTCCAATAACGCCCACGAGTGCCACAAAGATATCGTGAATATCGTGCACGTAATACTCGGGGTACTTCCAATACATTGTTTCAATGGCGAGCCAGCAAGCAAACGCCGCGAACACCGCACGAAAGAGACGCCAAAGCACAGCTCCAATCCCATCCATTTTCCCTACCTCCTTTCTTGAAAATCAGTTGATTTTGTGCCAAAATTAAAATAATTAATTTGCTACCCATAAAGTAGCATAAGCATTATAAAATGTCAAAAGATTCTTCTAATTCGTCTAAACCTTACAACCCTCAAGAAATTGAATCAAAAATATACGAACTTTGGGAAAAATCTGGGTATTTCAATCCAGATAAGTTGCCTGTCGCTAAACTAAAAAACTTAAAAACTAAAAAACTAAAAAACTTTTCTATCATAATGCCCCCTCCTAATGCCAATGGCTCACTTCATTTGGGCCATGCGGTTTTTATTACTTTGCAAGATATTATGATTCGCTATCACAGAATGAAAGGCGATAAAACATTGTGGCTGCCTGGCGCTGACCACGCTGGCTTTGAAACCCAAGTGGTTTATGACAAAAAATTAGAAAAAGAAGGCAGAAACCGGTTTCAAATTCCTCGCGACGAACTTTATAAAGAGATTTGGGAATTTACCCAGAAAAACAAAAAAGTAATGGAAAGTCAATTGCGGCAATTGGGCGCTTCTTGTGACTGGTCAAGAGAAAAATTTACGCTTGATAAAGACATTGTTGAAATTGTCTATAATACTTTTAAAAAATTAAAAAGTGACGGCCTTGTTTATCGGGGCGAAAGGATAGTCAATTGGTGCACCAAACATCAAACCTCTCTTTCTGATGTGGAAATAAAATACGAAGAGCGAACCGACCCGTTATATTACATAAAATATGGGCCGATAGAATTAGCCACTGTCCGCTTGGAAACAAAATTCGGCGACACCGCGGTGGCGGTTAATCCTAAAGATAAAAGATATCAAAAATATATTGGCAAAGAGATTAAAATTGAAACTCTTTTGGGTAAGATAAAAATTAAAGTGATTGCTGACGAAGCAGTTGATATTAATTTCGGCACTGGCGCAGTTAAAGTTACGCCAGCTCATGACCCAGTTGATTTTGAAATCTGGCAAAGGCACAAAGATGAAATCCCCTCACCAATACAAGTCATAGATAAATACGGCCGCTTGAACGAACACGCTGGTCATTATCAAGGAATGAAAATTAAAGAAGCGAGAGAGAAAATCAGCCAAGATATGATTGAAAAAGGATTGCTTAACCCTGAAAAAACCGAACACGATTACAAGCATAATGTCGGCGTTTGCTATAAGTGCGGCTCGATTATAGAACCAATGATTTTAGATAAGCAGTGGTTTATTAGAATGACTGAAAAACCCCGCCCTAATGGGGCGAGGCTCGCCCCTAAAGAGGCGGCGAATTCCGGCGGGGATTCATTAAGAGACGCAGCGCTTAAAGCCGTAAAAAAAGGCGAAGTTAAATTTATTCCTAAAAGATTTGAAAAGATTTTCTTTCACTGGATGAAAAATCTTCGTGATTGGAATATTTCCAGACAAATTCCATGGGGTATAAAGATTCCAGAAGAAAATACCGAAGATGTTTTTGACACTTGGTTTTCTTCGGGACAATGGCCATTTGCGACACTGCTCTCGCAGTGCGCAAATCCCAAATCCCAATTTCCAAATCCCAAATGTAAGGATTTTAACGAATTCTATCCCACTTCAGTAATGGAAACCGGCTGGGATATTTTGTTTTTCTGGGTCGCCAGAATGATAAT
>CAYIWD010000033.1:0-4580 GCA_964367055.1 uncultured Candidatus Saccharibacteria bacterium | reverse complement strand
AAAAAACAGGAAGTAGAGTAATAGCTTTAAATCTGCCTCCTCTTAGTGGCTTGCGGCCGTCTCTGGAACTGGGAACAGAAATTCTCTCTGAGTGTTTGACAAAAATAGCCGGATTAGACCCGGTTAATCTAATCGGCTATTCTGCCGGCGGAGCTTTTGCCCTGAACCTGGCACTAAGACAGCCGGAAAAAATTAGGAAATTGGTCTTGGTGGCCAGTGCCGGGCTGGGTTCGGAAATTTACAGGGGGTTTTGCTGGATGACTCTGCCGGTTATCGGAGACATTCTCGCTCAACTGCGCATCCGACCCACAGAGAAAAGCGTGGAAAAGTTTCTAAAAATACTTTTCCACGACCCGGAAAAAATTCCCAAAAACCTGGCTGAAAAAATTCTAAAGCAACGTTTGGAATGGGGATTTGAAGAATGGCGGAAATGGTATTTGAAAACGCTCCATCAGGGAGTTGGGTGGAAGGGACAAAAGATAAATTTCCTTGAGAAAATCCCTGAATTAAAAATTCCCACTCTTGTAATCGGAGGCAAAAACGACCGAATAATCCCCTCAACCCAAATGCAAAACGTTTTGAACATGTCATATAAGGCGTGGCTCCTAGATCCATCAAAAACATTAGTTCGCTACTTTCCTTTTGAAAACTGCGGCCATTGGCCACAGATGGAAAAGTCAGAGGAGTTCAACCAAATAGTGAGTCAATTCCTGTTCGCCCGTTGAAAAAAAACAAACAACAAACAAACAACGCGCGGTCCCGCTTAGCGGGACCGCTTTTTCTTTCTAAACAAGAATAACTCTTTACGAGAGTCATTCTTGGGACAATCGAATACAATCGGGCAATGTTACGGGATGGTCGTGCTTGCAGTGTTTGAGTAACCAGAATTACCGATAGCATTGAACGCTCGGACGCGGTAGTAGTATATACTCGGTGCAAGTCCCGGGTCAATATGATTTGTCACATTGATTCCTTTGGTTGCAATTTCAGTGAAGTTTACACCATCGGTGCCGCGCTCCACTTTAAAACCCTCCTCGTTTGTGGAGCTTTGCGCCCAATTCAGAATCGCGTTTGAAGATGAAGCAACGGCAGTAAGATTTGATGGGTCGCCAGGAACAACGGTCGCAGTAATGGCATAGTCGGTATTTGAATAGCCGGAATTTCCGCCGGAGTTAAAAGCGCGCACTCGATAGTAGTATGTCTGGTCAGCGGTAAGACCTGCGTCGTTATGAGAAACTGCATCAGCAGAAGTTGTCGCGATCTGCGAGAATGGCCCAAACTGATTATTCAGACTTCGCTCAACTTTGAATCCGTCTTCGTTGGTAGAGTTATCGCTCCATGTCATATCGTTTTGGTTTCCAGATACATTCACCGCGTCTAAATTGGACGGCGCTGTTGGCGCATTCGGAAGCGTGGTAAACGAAACAACAGAACCGAGTCCTGTTCCACCGCTATTGCTTGCAATGGCGCAATAATAATAGGACATACCGGCAGTAAGGCCGCTTATGCCATTTGAATACACTACTGATGATGTGCCAGAACCAAGATTCGTGCCGCCGGATAAAGGAACTCTTATCCCAAAAGCGTCATTACACGTTCCGGGCGTTGTTGAAGCATACCTAAACCACCCCATGGAAGAAGCGCCGTTGGGATTGGCTGAACCATTGAGTGTTGTGATTGTTTGCGCGATGTTGGAAGCGGAATTAGTTGCGACTGACGGGGTATTAGGCAATGTTGTTGCTGAATCAACATTTGAATAATTAGAATTACCGCCAGAATTATAAGCACGAATTTGATACCAATATATGGTATTTGCGCTAAGTCCAATATTGCTATAGCTTGTTGAATTCGCTGTTGTTGTTGCGATAAGGGTCCACGGACCTCCTGCGCCGACTACGCTTCGTTCAATTTCAAAACCATCTTCATTGGAAGCGTTATCGGTCCAAGAGAGATTTATCTGGGTTTGAGATGTTGTTATTGCATCCAAAGCGGATGGCGCTACAAGCGGCGTATATGTTATTACTGTTGCGATACGACTTAATCGCGCTCCTTTTGTTCCAGCCGAAAACACAGCGCCAATCTGAAGAGTGCTTGCTGGTCCTTTTACAAATAA
Source organism: uncultured Candidatus Saccharibacteria bacterium (assembly GCA_964367055.1). GTDB lineage: Bacteria > Patescibacteriota > Minisyncoccia > UBA6257 > UBA9933 > UM-FILTER-39-64. Next base: position 2,467 of record CAYIWD010000033.1, on the reverse strand, counting down.
AATCCGCTAAACGTGGTTGAGGCAAGTTGCGTTGGTGTAGTTCCGGTGAGGGCATAATTTCCAGCGTAGGCGCTATCCACGCCGCTGAAACGATAGAACACATTCATTGTCGAAAAACTTCCGCCTGTTTTATTGCGTGACGCGCAAGGATTAATTTCAATCGCTGTAATGGTAGAACCATTTGGAACAGAAGATAGGCTTACGCCATATGAATCACGATTTCCTACTGTATTAGTGGAATTATAATCGGTTGTGCCGTTGCATGTTGATTCGTCCACCATTGTGTAGTGCGTTGTCCCAGTTTTTGGCGTCCACTGAAGATATGGTCCGTCAGATGAAGGAAGAATATTTCCTGTTGAATCTGCAAATATTGATTGAGTTAGCAGGAAAACAACAACTATCAAAAGCACGATGCCGCCGACAATCAAAATTTTACTCTTATTTTTAATATTGAGGTTTAATTTCATATGTCCATAATAGATGGCCGGCTGAAACTTTACAAATTTTTTGATGTGGATAAAAAGGTTGCAAAGTTTCTTATGGTCGGGACGCTGGGATTCGAACCCAGGATCGCTCGCTCCCAAAGCGAGTATGTTAGCCGCTACACCACGTCCCGGACAAACAAATTTTATCTTTAATTTGTAATAAAACAAAGTAAAATCTCATAACCCAATATCTTCAGTTATTCTAATTTTAGCTCTTTTTTTGGTTAAATCAATAAAAACCGCCATTATATCCATCTGCCATTCTGTTTCACACGAAACATTTTTTTCAATCAAATAACTTTGAATGGCTCTGCGTAATCTTTTTAATTTCCAAGGATGAACATTTTCTTCTGGCCTCCAATAGTCAGATGTTTCATGTGAAACATCTATTTTATTAAACCAGAATGTTTCACACGAAACACTTTTTACTTCAATAAAATGTAAAACCTTATTTTTTCTGGCAATTATATCAATCTCTCCCCATTTTTTACGATAATTTCTATCCAATATCTTATATTTATGTTTCACAAGATGTTTCACGGCAATATTTTCTCCAATTTCCCCAATTTTTTGTTTTTCAGTCTGGCTCATTTTAATATTTCGTATAAAATATCTTTGGTTTTCTGAACGATTTAGCGGAGATTTAGTAATAAATAATGAAGAAAACTCAAGATGTTTTTATTTTACTATCTAATAATAAAATCTTTAAATTCCTCATTTGATGTTTCGTGTGAAACATCTACTTTTTCTACTTTTGCCGAATCCGGTCCTTGTTTAACCCATTCAATTAACTTATTAAGACTTTCCTCATCTGCTTGCGCCACAATTTCCACACTGTCATCAGGCATGTTCCGCGCGAAACCTTTAATATTGAGTTCGTCTGCTCTTGTTTTAGTAGAATATCTAAAAAACACGCCTTGAACTTTACCGAAAACCTTAATTTTTATTTGTTTAATCATAATGGACATTGCTATCGGACAAATTTTTTAAACAAGTTGTCTAATAGAAATACACATTTTATGCACAAAATATTCACTTGCTTATCAACTTATTTAATAAATGTTTCGTGTGAAACATTTTTATCTTAACACTAAAATAAACCCCGTCCCATTAAACGGGGCGGGGTTTATTAAACTGATCGACCTTTAAGGTTAAAATTAAACCTGCTGTAGAAGTTCCTGTTGCTTTCTTCTATGCAAATCAATAAAAACCTGATGCAAGAAAAGTCCGAACAAAAACATTATGCCGATGAAAAATAACTTTGAAATCGCATCCGTCTGCTGAAAAGAAGAAAGCATAAAACCGGATAATGTCGGAAGGTTCCCTGAAACCAAAGAAATATTTTTGAAAATATCCGGCAGGGAATAGAGAAAAGCCGCTTCTGTTAAAGCCAGCGCGAGAAAAAAGGTTTTTACCAAAAACGGGCTTGAAATCCGGCGCAAAAACCAAATCATATAAACCTTTCTCATTATTTTTCTCTTTAAAGATTTCGCGATAATGAAACTTTGCTCCATAATTTTATGGCTTTATAAAGTAATATTAATTACTTTATAATTAATAATAATTTAATAAATTTTAACCTCCTCGTGTCTAATATTTTCACTATTATTTTTAAGGTCAAACATCTTTTTAAATATCCTTCTGGCCCTAAAAATCCTCATTTTTATGGTGGAAACCGTGGTTTCCTCTTTTTCGGCAATTTCCTTGTAACTCTCGCCCTCTAAATAATACTTACTCAAAACCAGCTGTAAATGTTTGTGTATAGCTAACGATACTTTCCTCATTGCCATCTCCATCTACATCAAATTTATCAATTTTATAAATATAGTTATCTGGAAGATAATGAGAGACTAATACTCCATACTTTTTAAAACTTTCTTCAGCTTTATAGGACTCTATGTCTCCCATTTTTCTAATTTGATCCTGTACCCGACTAGGGGCTGGTAAATTGAGTTGAGTTTTCTCATTTGAATAACTTTTAA
>CAYIWD010000032.1:0-4637 GCA_964367055.1 uncultured Candidatus Saccharibacteria bacterium | reverse complement strand
TGGGACAACTAAAAAAGTTCTGACTCCCTAGGTTTGCTTTATTACTCATAAATTAGTATTATTAACAAAATACTCTATGCCTAAAATTCTATTAGCCGAAGACGATTTGTTTTTGTCTTCATTATTAAAGAACCGGCTTCAAAACGAAGGAATGGAGATAATCATTGCCAAAGACGGCGAGGAAGCTTTGCATTTACTAAGGTCAATCAAGCCGGATTTAATCTTACTTGACCTCATTCTGCCTAAAAAATCCGGTTTTGAGGTCTTAGAAGAAATTAGCTCTGACCCGCAAATGCAGTTGAATAAACTGCCTATTTTTATTATTTCTAATTTAGGGCAGCAAGAGGATATTTCTCGGGGCCAAGAATTAGGGGCCATTGAATATTTTGTCAAAGCTAAAACTTCAATTGACGAATTAGTTCAAAAAATAAAGAGCTTTCTTGAAAATTCTAAGCCGTAAGCGAAAGAATTTTTAAGAAAATCTTTATGGCAGTTATGCACAGATGTATTATTGTAATAGCCCAAAATCAGCTTTATAATTTAATTGTACGTAACAAAGGTCGAATAGCTAAAATAGATTTTTTATGAAAAAAGGATTTACTTTAATTGAGTTGGTAATCGTTATCGGTATTTTGGCGATTTTGGCCGCAGCTGTGGTTTTGGTTTTGAACCCAGCGCAACTATTGGCGCAAGCCAGAGATTCACAAAGGTTATCTGATTTAGGCAGTATTAAGAGCGCTATTGCTTTGTATATGGCGACGGCAAATTCTATAACGCTTGGAGTTGGCCCAACCTGTACAGTTGCCGGCTGTATGGGTGTGGCTGCAGCAAATGGTCCTTTTGCCGAGCTAGAGACTCTAAATACTATTACTAAGACGACTGACGCCACAGGATGGATTTTGACAGATTTAAGCGGGACCTCAGGAGGAGCGGCTTTAGGGGCTCTGCCCATGGATCCGTCTGGCACTGCGACTTATTTTTATGCGTATAAAGGTGATAATGGCCCTAAGACATTTGAGATAGATGGCAGATTAGAAAGCGATAAATATAAAGGTTTAATGATGTCAGACGGAGGAAATAAAAATACATGCGGGACAGATTACGGGACAGGGGCGACTGCAGATACATGTTTCTATGAGATAGGCACCAAGTTGGATATTTAAGTTAGCGTCGTGATTCCTTATATTCCGCTTTCAATTTTAATTGTTATGCTGGGAGCGTCTCGATTTTGGTCGGGACGCTCTCTTTGGTTTAAATATATTTTTATATTTTCTATTATCGCAATTTTTGCGTCCAGTTTTTATTTTTCATATCAGCAATATCAAATTTGGTTGAAGAATGATATTTCTAAACATCTCTTACCGCCTTATACCGGCATAAATTACTTTATTTTCTACGCTTTTACGAGATTTTTTGCGCCTTATTTAATGTCTTTGGCGGTTGCTATCTTATTTTTATTTTCAGCGAAAATCTTAAATAAAAAATATGAGGAGCGCTTTTTTGAACCCGAAGAATATTATCTTGGTGCTTTGGCGATGTTTTTGAGCAACCATCCCGGCTGGCTTTTTTATCTTGTTTTTTTGATATTCGTTTATTTATTAATTCACCTTTATTCATTGTTTATCGTCCACAATTCATCGTTTCGTATATCCCCTTACTACCTGTGGATACCTACAGCGATTTTTGTTATAATAATTAATAGTTGGTTAGAAAATCTGTCTATTTGGCAATTATTAAAATTTTAATAAACCATGCTTCAAATACCCACTTCAAAACTTAAAGAAATTTTAATTAAAGAAGGCATTATCACTTCAGAGAATTTTGACGATTTAGCGGTTCAAGCCAATCGGATGAGTCAGAATGTCGTTGATATTTTAATTTCTCGCAGTCTTATTAATTCTGATTATTTCTATAATTTAATAGGTAGGTATTTTGGCGTTGAAAGAGCTAATTTAATCAGTCGGTCAATTGAAGAAGATATTTTAAGGAAGTTATCAGAAGAATTGGCCCGGCAAAAGAGAGTGATTGTTTTTAACGTTGAAACTGACGGAACCTTAGACGTAGCGATGGAAGACCCGTCTGACTTAGAAACTATAGAATTTTTAAAAAATCACCTTAAAGAGAAAATCAAGCCGTTTTTAGCCAGTCCGGAAGACTTAAATAGAGGGTTTTCTTTTTATGGTCGGCACCTGACTGAAGATTTCAAAAAAATTATTGCTGAAAATATTCAAGCCACGCTTAGGAAAAAAATCGGCAGCATTGAAGAAGCAGCAAAAGATGTGCCGATTGTCGCCATTATTGATAATCTTATTTCTTACGCCATTTCTCTTCGGGCTTCTGACGTCCATATCGAAATTTTAGAAAATACTATTTTGATTAGATACCGAATTGACGGCATTCTTCATGAAATTCTTAAAATTCCCAAAGAAGTTTATCCGGCGATTGTCGCCAGAATAAAATTGCTCGGCGGTTTAAAAATTGATGAACACTTAAAGCCGCAGGACGGCCGTTTTCGCTATAAATTGGGCCCGGATGTAATTGATGTAAGAGTAGCGGTGATTCCGGTTTTCTACGGTGAAAAAGTAGAACTTCGCTTACTCCCTTCAACTCAGAGGCCAGTTTCTTTGGCAGAGATAGGAATGCTTGAAGACACAAAAAAAATTGTTGAAGAGAGCATTAAAAAAGCTTATGGAATGATTTTGGTTTGCGGACCTACTGGGTCGGGCAAAAGCACCACGCTTTATTCTATTTTGAATATTTTAAACAAACCAGAAGTAAATATTGTTACTATCGAAGACCCGATTGAATATGATATTCAATATATTAATCAAACACAAATTAATCCTTTAGCTGGTATTAGTTTTGCTAATGGACTGCGAGCGATTTTACGTCAGGACCCGAATATTATAATGGTCGGTGAAATTCGCGATGAAGAAACTGGGGAAATTTCAGTTAACGCTGCCCTAACCGGCCATCTTTTACTTTCGTCTTTACACACTAATGACGCGGCAACCGCCGTGCCGAGATTAATGGATATGAACATTGAACCCTTTTTGGTTTCAGCGGTTTTAAATATTTCGCTGGCTCAGAGATTGGTTAGAAAAGTTTGTCTTAATTGTATCGAATCGTATCAAATTGACGCTGCTTTGATTAATTTTTTAGAAACCCAACTAAAGCAGGTTAATCCTTATTCTCAGTTGAGAATACCAAAAATTTTTTATCGGGGCAGGGGATGTACAGATTGCGGTTCCACTGGTTATCACGGCCGGTGCGGTATTTACGAGGTCTTAAATATTGATGAAGATGTAAGAAAATTAATTATATCTCCTGATTTCTCTTTAGCTAATTTAAACAATTTAGCCAAAAAAAATGGTATGATTACTATGTTTGAAGATGGCTTGCGTAAAGCCACAACTGGAGTAACAACAATTGAAGAAGTGTTAAGAGTAATACGCGAGTGATTAGAAATTAGCCACTAGTGATTAGTTAATATTAAATTCTAGTGGCTAGTGGCTGAACACTGGTGATTAAATTATGCGTTTCCACTACATCGCTTCACAGCCTACTGGTCGAATAATTGAAGGTGATTCTGAAGCCGCTGGTCCGGCTGAAGTTTTAGAATATTTAGCCAGTCAGGGGCTGAGGCCTGTTTCAGTTAAATTAATTAAGGGAGCGGAGGTGAATCGACGTTTTATATTTGGAAAGGGCATCACGGTAGCTGACAAGGTTTTTTTGACTAAATATCTATCTTTAATGCTTAAAGTCGGCACTGACTTGCTTAAGGCGATTGATATTTTAATTACTGATTTGGATAAGCCGATGATGAAAAATTTATTATTAGAAATTCGCGGCGCCCTAGAAAAGGGGATGCCGTTTCATAGTACTTTTTTGAAATACCCGAAATATTTTTCTCCAGTTTTTGTCAATTTAATTAAAGCTGGTGAGGTCTCTGGAAATTTAGAGAAAGTTTTTACAGAACTAACCACTTCGCTTGAAAAAGAGCAAGACCTTAACAATAAATTAAAATCCGCTTTAACTTATCCAATCATTCTTTTAATTGCGTCATTTTCTATTCTTATTCTTTTGGTTACTTTCGCTATTCCGAAAATCGCCACTATTTTTAATTCGTTTCCCACTAAGCCGCCGCTTTTCTCACAAATTGTTATTTCTATCGGTTTGTTTCTTAGCCAATATGTTTGGTTTTTTATAATCGGTTTAGTTGGCCTTGTCTTTTTCAGTTGGTATGCTTTTACTAAAACCGTTTCTGGAAAAAGAATTTTATATCAATTCGCCACAAGAGTTCCAGTTATTAAAGGCGTCTTAAAACAAATGGCGCTTCAGCGTTTTGCCAGCACCTTATCGTCGCTGATGAGAGCCGGATTGCCAATTTTGGATTCATTAGAGATTACCGCGCAAGCTGTCGGTTCTGAAGAATTAAAAAATAGTTTGATTAGAATTTCTCGTGAAGGCGTGGCTAAAGGGTTAACTATCGGCGAGGCATTTCGTCGAGAGACGGTTTTCCCCAGAGTAGTGACTAATCTAATGTCGGTTTCAGAGAAGGCGGGCCATATCGAAGAGATTCTTTTTACTTTGGGTAATTTTTATAGTGGCGAATCGGAAACCGCGGTTAAAACTTT
>CAYIWD010000031.1:0-4663 GCA_964367055.1 uncultured Candidatus Saccharibacteria bacterium | reverse complement strand
TAAAAGAATTAATTGAAGACAAAGAGTTGCGCGATCGGTTTGGTAAATCGGGTCGTGAATGGGTAAGTGAAAATTTTGAGTGGCAAGACGGCATAAAAAAATTCGCGCAGCTCTTCTTAGAGCTTGATAATGCGAATGAAATGTAAATTATGCGAATGTCGCGAATTGCTAATAAAACTATTAGCAATTAGCATCATTAGCAATATAATAAAATAAATTAGCATTATTATGCATATAGCGAGAATAATTGAATATTTTCCGCCACATATAGGAGGAATGGAACGGCACGGTTTAGTTCTCTCCAAAGAGCAAATAAAACTGGGCTACGAAGTCGAGGTTTATATTGGTATTGGCGACAGTGAATTATTGCCGAAAATTTATAAAATGCCGTTTCAATTTCTGCCGATTTACAGTAAAATTCGGCGTTTTTGGTTTAATTTCTGGGCTTATAATAAAGTTAAAAAAGTTCACCGAAAAAATCCTTATGACATTATTCATATCCACGGCGATTTTATTGAGGCGTTTTTTGGCGGGAAACTTTCTAAAAAATTAGGCATCCCCGCGGTAATGACCATTCACGCCGGTTTAAATAAGCGGCTGTTAAAGCCAAAAAACGCGGAATATTTTAAAAATATAGGCAAAATAATATGTGTAAGCAATGAAATCGCAGGCGACTTAGAAAAAATAGGGGTGCCGAAAGAAAAAATCACGGTAATCTCAAGCGGAATATATTTACTTGAATTTAATAACGCCGATGAAAATAAGGTCTCTGAACTGCGAAATCAGTACGGCAAACCGATTTTAATTTCAGTTGGCGTTCTTCGGACAAGTAAGGGGCATAAGTATTTGGTTGAGGCATATAAACAGTTAAAACAAAAATATACTTCTTTATCGCTTATAATAGTGGGAGACGGTCCAGAGAAAAGTAACTTGGAGCATGAGTCAAAAGATCTCGGCCAGGTTTATTTTTTAGGACGCCAAAATCATGATAAAATTGCAGAATATCTGAAAGCGTCGGATATATTTATTTCAGCGTCAATTGATATGCCCCAAGACAGGGAAGGCACGCCAACCTCAATAATGGAAGCTATGGCAGCAGGATTGCCTGTTGTTGCCACAAAAGTTGGCGGTAGCCCTTATTTGATGAAGGATGACATTAATGGTTTTTTAGTTAACCCTGAAAATCCGAGTGAATTAGCCGGAGCAATTGAGAAAATCATCGAAAATTTTGATCTTGCTAAAAAAATGAGCGCGCAAAATTTGGAAGACATAAAGCAGAAGGATTGGCCGATAATTGCCAAAAAAGTAGATGAAACTTATAAATCAATTTTATAAATCTCACAAAAAAGAAATTTTTCTTTTTTTTCTTATGCTTGCTCTTGAGCTGGCAATGATTTTTGCTTTAAGCCAAAGGAACGGATTGTCTATATTTTTTAGAAGTGATGGCACCGAATATCAAAGGCTGGTTTTAAATATTATTAATCACGGCAACTTTTCTTTAGATAAAGAAGCTCCATTTATATCTACCGATTATCGAACTCCGGCTTATCCGTTTTGGCTTGCGACTATTTATATTATTTTCAAATCTTTTATTCCGGCAATTTTTATCGGGGCCGCTATATTTGCTTTTTCGGCTCCTCTCACTTATTTGATAGGTAAAGAAATCTTTAAGGAGAAAATAGCTTTTTGGAGCGCCATATTATTTGCAATTGAGCCGTGGGCAGTTTTCCAAGGTGGATTTTTAGCGGCCGAGCAAATTGGTATCCCAATTTTCCTTTTATCGGTTTACATTTTTTGCCGATATCTTAAGTTAAAAAAACCACTCTATCTTTATTTATCATCTTTATTTTTAGGTCTTGCCACAATGATACGGCCGGCAGCACTTTATTTTATCTTTATTTTTGTTTTTTTGGCGTTTATTTCGAAACAGAAATATTCTATTTTGAGATCCTTAAAGATTTCAGCATTAACTATTTTAATATTTATTGCCGTTTTAAGTCCGTGGATTATTCGCAATAAAATCGTACTCAATACTTGGCAGTTATCTTCCGCCGCTTCAAACGGCGTTCTCTATATAGAAAGTTATAATTTAAATAGATACTTGGGCAAAATAACTGATGAGGCTCAATGGGAAGATGTTAGGCAGTTAATCGGCATAAGAAATTATGAACTTATGAAGCGTGCCGATGTATCAAAAATCGTCGCTGATTATGCTATAAAAGAAATAAAATCTAACAAATCCGCCTTTATAGCAATGCATTTAAAAAATATGGCATTGTTTTTCGTTAAAAATTCTTATGGCAATATTTTTCTTGATTTAAAAATCAATGGCGCCGATGTTCAGTCAAGAATAACGGGTTTTTTATTAAAAAAAGATTTTTTCGGATTAGTTTATTTTATAAAAAATACTTCAGTTGGTTCAAAAATTTTAATTTTGCTTTCATTTCTCTGGCCGACTATAATTATTCTGGCAATTTTTGGTATTTATGACGTACTTAGAGAAGATTATCGCAACTTGCTTTTTTGGTTTTTATTATTATGGATATTATATTCTTCCGCTTTAATGGCGGATCTTTCTGACATATCACGATACAAATTGTCTATTAATGTCCCCTTATTCATGTTGGCGGTTTTCGGATTTTATAAAATAAAGAACTTTTTTACTTTTAGTTATAAAAGCAGAGATGCGCAGAGGATTGTATAAAATAAGACCTTGTAGCTACAAGGTCTTATGTACTCAAAATTCTTTGTCTAAAAGTCGGGACTTAAAATGTAAGACTATCTCGTGTTCTTTTCCTGATATTATTTAGTTCATCAATCGACATGCGCCATATCTCCGCAGTTCGCTGTATTCTGTCTTTTGAAAAATTAATCCTGTCCCACTCGTAGGCTCTTAATATGCTTATATCCTTCACCGTCCATTCATCAGATTTAATCTGGCTGTAACGCCAGTCGATCCTCGGATATTCATCATTATATGTAAGCAAATTCATATTTTTTGCAATATGCCACATTTCTGTCCCATAAAGAGGAACCGCTACGAAGAATTTAACATACTCTGATCCGCAATGTTCGGCAAAGTGAATAGTTTCCCTTATTTCTTCCCACTTTTCGCCCGGGAATCCTATGATAAAATTAGAGATACAAGACATCCCCCTTGACTTGACTTTTGCTATTATTTCAGGGACTCTTTGAAGATCTTTTATGGGCTTGTGAACGATATCCTTTAAGACCCTTTCGTTGCCCGATTCAATTGCAATGTTGATTCCAAAACAGCCGGAGTCCCTCATCAGATCTAAAACTTCATCATTCAGGCACCAAAGCGCAAACGCGCTCCCCCACCATTTCAAATTCAGATTTCTCTTAATCATTGTGGAAAAAAGCTCTCGAGCATATTTTTTCGCCATAAGGAGATTATCGTCTTCAAATAGTACGGATTTGATTCCATATTTCTCTTTCAAAAATTCCAATTCCAAAACCACATCCTCGGGATTTCTGGATCTTACTGTTTTTCCTGAAATAAATTCAACTTGGCAGAATGAACAGTCAAACGGGCAACCCCTGGTAGTAACCGTTCTTGTATATGGTATTGATGCCGGTCCACCGGGCCCAGGTCTAGGCGGCCTTTCTACGTACGCTTTAAAATCAATGAGATCGTAAGCAGGCCAGGGCAATTTTGATACATCTTTAACCAATACATGATTTTGTGCAATTATTGCGCCCGATTTTATAAAAATTAATCCTTCTTTAGGAAATTCGCCTTCGCCAATCAAATATTTAATCAACTCTCTTAAGACATATTCTCCTTCTCCCCTTACGCAATAATCAATATTCTCATTTTTAACAACATATTCATAACTCGTTGTGACATGAACGCCGCCGGCAAGGACAATGATATTTTTATCGATGCTTTTTACTATCTCTGCGGCTATATCTAAGATTTCGCGATACTCTGATGACATAACCGATATACCGACAAAATCAGGACGGAAATTCCTAACTTCTTTAGTAAAATCCTCTTGCGACATGTTGTAAAATTGAGCATCAACAACCTTTACATCAACTATATCCGTTACCATAGTGCCTAAAAGACACAAAGTTGCTGGGTTCATGTCCCAAACGGTATTTGCGTCATCTTTCTGCCATCTCTGATTCGGGTATGTCAATAGTAATCTGCGTTTTGTAGTCACGGCCTTCTCCTTTTATTAAGATTTTAAAGAACAATATTTATCCCTAATACTTCCTCATAATAGTACAAAATTCATTTCTCGTCAAAATAAAGACGCACTGGATGATAAAAATATCTTTGATTTTTGATTTAAATCGTATATAGTTATTAATGTTTTAAATATGGCTAATTTAAGATTAAGAATTATATTTCAAGCTATGTCAAAGACCTTCAAAAAACCATTTTTAATCTATTTTTTAATGTTTGCCTTGGAGTTGGTATTTTTAATTTTAGTCGTAAAACACGCTGGCTGGTCGTTAAGCCCTTATATGACTGGCTTTGATACATTTGATTATTCAACTATCGCTCGGAATTTGGTTGAAAATCACTCTTTCTCAAAAAGTGCAATCGCGCCTTTTATCCCTAATTTTTTTCGTTCACCAGGCTACCCGTTTTGGCTTGCTTTAGTTTATTTTATTTTTGGGTCTTTCAAAC
>CAYIWD010000030.1:0-7226 GCA_964367055.1 uncultured Candidatus Saccharibacteria bacterium | reverse complement strand
GAAACCTGCGCAGGCGAGCGGGCATGGTTCGAGTCCGCCAGCTGGCGGACGAGAGAGCGAGCCGAGGAACAAGCGAGCTTGCCTCGCTGGGGCAAGCGAAGCGGGTTGAAGAAAAAGAAATTTTTCTGGAAAAGAATTTTCTACTACTCTACAAAAATTTGCTCAAAAAGAATAATATCAGTCCCAAGCCGCTGAAAACTGCCGAGACAATCCAAAAACGCATCGTCACCTGAGTTTCTGGCCAACCCAAAGCCTCTAAGTGGTGATGAATAGGCGCGGATAAAAATATTTTTTTGCCTAATAATTTTTTGGAAAGCAACTGTAAAATCACCGAGGCGGATTCAATTACTAAAACAAAACCAATCACCGGCAAAAACAAAACCGAATTAGTCAAAAAAGCGATAACCGCCAAAGTGACAGTTAACCCCATAATGCCGGTTTCTCCCATATAAAATTTAGCCGGATGAATATTAAACCACAAATAAGTTACGAGAGCGCCTATAATAATCGTGATTAAAGTTGCTAAATCATAAAGTCCTGCGGTATAAGCAATTACACCATACGCTCCAAAAATCGGCATTAAAGACCCGGCTGACAGCCCATCAAGCCCATCAATCACACCGCCAGAAAAAGTCGCGAGGGTAACCACAACAAAAATTAAAATATACCAGCCGTCAATGGCAAAATTTCCATAAAAAGGAATATAGATACTGCTCCATTCAAGCTTGGAATAAAACCACCAAGCGCCGATAATTGCAATAAGAAAAATTAAAGCCAGCCGCACCTTAAGCCTCATTCCCCCTGCCACATATTTGCCTTTATTGGTAATCACCAAAATGTCATCAACCAATCCTAAAAGCGAAGCCGAAATTAAAGTAAAAAGCGGCAGCCAAGTTTGGGAACGGGAAAGAAAATTTATCTTTATCCCTAAATCGCCGGGCAAAAATTTAGATAATAAAAATGTGCCGAGAGTAACAAGTAAAACTGTCCCCCAGATAAGAATGCCGCCCATTCGCGGAGTGGAAACTTCTTTAATGCCATGCAGTTTTGTAAAAATCGGCGTTTTTTCTCCGCCAAAAGTTTCCTCGCGTGGCTTTTTCTTCCAACACCGATATTTATATAAAAAACGGATTAAAATCGGCGATAAAATAATCGCCAATGTAAATGACACAATAAAAAAACTGATAATTTTTACAATGAGAAAAACGTGAGTTAGATACATCGCTTACGCTACCCGATACCAATATACGAATGGATGCGAATGATGCTAATGAATACGAATAAATTTTATTAGTATTTATTCGTATCATTAGTATGAATTAGTATATTAGTATCGCATTATTGACAATTTTGAACCAAACTCTTTAATTTATTTATTTCCTTAAACGCATCGTCGGCGCCAAGCGTAATAATTAAAATTATCTTAGCGTTAATATCGAAAATAGCAATTAAATTGCGGCCAGCCGCCTCAATATAGCCGGTTTTACCGCCGAGAAAATCATTATCTCCGGCAAACCTGTCAGTAGCCATTAATACTCTTGGTTTATTTGATTCCAATTCTAATATTTCCGCCTCTTTTTGACGAGAAATTTCCAAAATTTCCGGATGATTAAAATAAATATAATCTACTAATTTTGACAAATCATTAACAGTTGATTGATTAACAAAAGAAAGTCCAGTCGGCTCTAAATAGGTGGTGGAAAACATATTAAGTTGAGCCGCCTTTTTTTGCATTTCATTAATAAAATTCTCCTCGCCATTTTCGAAATTTTCAGCAATAGCCATAGCGGCGTCATTGCTTGAAGAAACAAGCATCGCTTTAATTAAATCTTTGAGTTTAAATATTTCTCCGATTTTAAAATCGCCGGCTAATCCCTCGCTTGACACTGCTTTTTCGCTTAAAGTTATTTCTTTTTCAAGGTCCATTTTTTCAATAGCGATTATCGCTGTCATCAATTTACTTAAAGAAGCGATGGGCCAACGTTTTTCAGAATTTAGTTGAAAAATAATCTCATCGACTGAAGAATATTGTTTTAATTTTTTTACTAAAATCGCCTGGCTTGTAAGGTTTGGCTCACTGGATACGCAAGGAAAAACATTATTGTTATTGATGTTGGATTGCGAAATCAAAACATCAGAACTATCAGAACTAATAGAAGGTTCTGGTTTTTGGGTGTTGGCTCCAGTATCAGCTTTTGATGATTGCGAAAAAATAGTATCAAAACTATTGGAGAAAATTATTCTGACAGCCGATAAATTCTCGCCAAACACGTTTATCGCCGAACCTAATTTTTGACCAATATTAGAAGATTCAGGAACCGGCTTTAATAATTCAACGCTCGACAATTCAGAGCTTTTTGGATTTTCAAAAGCCATGTTTTTAACCGGACTGATTAAAAGCGAAATTAAAATAACTAAAGAAAGTAATAAAGCTTGGTATTTCATTTTACATCTTCCTGTTTCATCATTATCTCCTTAAATTTTTGATATTCCGGCAACTCTTCCACCTTTGATAATCCTAAATATTTTAACAAATCAAAGCTAGGAGCGTAAAGATACACATTGGCTCTCTTCGGGTCTGTAGAGCGTTTAACCAAACCGCGAATTAACAAACTTCTCAAAATGAAACTGGAATTAACGCCTCGATAATAATCAATTTGAGCGCGGGAAATAGGACCTAAGTAAACAATCAAAGAAAGAGTTTCTAAAGCGACTGGCGTCAAACTTTCTTTAAATTCTTCTTTAATGAAATTTTCTAGGAGAAAGCTTAATTCCGGCTTAGTCGCCAATTGAACTTCATCATCTGACAAAACTAATTTTAATCCCCTGTTTTCAGCTGAATATTCTTGTTCGAGATTTTTAATCGTCTCTTTTACAACCGCTTCGTCAATTTTAAGCAGTTTGGCGATTCTTTTAATTTCTAATTGCTCGCCGTAAACAAAAAGAATTCCTTCAATAGCCGCGGATATTTTATTTGTGTTTTCTATGTCCATTTTTTATTAATCTCTCTTTCCTATTATTATATCTTCAAATCTATTTTTCTGCTCAATATTTATTAACTGATTAGCCAATAAATGGAGCACTGCCAAAAACATCACTACAATTTCCGCGCGAGATTTTTCTGATGTTAATTTATTAAACTCCAATCCGCGCGAATTCACGTTAAGCCGTTTAATAATTTCTTCAATTTTTTCCTCTAGGTTAATAAGCGACGACCTAATAGTTTGTTTTTCCGGAACTTCTACTATTGACTCAAAAATTCCCTTGATGGCTTTATATAATTCATCAATTTTAACATTTTCAGAAGGATAAAAAAATGCCGACCGGCCGAAAAACAGCGGCCGAGAAACAGAAATATTTCTATTTTCCGAAAGTTCTTTTAAATAATTAATGGCTGGTTTAAATTGCTGATAGAAAAAAAGCCGACCCTCCAAGTCCTTTATTTTTTCTTCCTCTTCGGAAGTAAGCTTAAGGTCGGGTAAAAGCGCTTTTGATTTAATAAGCAGCAATTGGGCTGCCACCGCCACAAAATCAGCTAAAAGTCGCGGCTCGATAGTGAGCGAAGTCGAACTATCAATTTTTTTTAAATAATTTAAAAAATCAGCGGTGATTTCCGCTAAACTAAGCTCGGTTATCGCCAAATGCTTTTCTTCTATTAATTCTAAAAGTTTTTCAATCGGCCCGGAAAATTGTTCAAGTTTTAATTCGTACATGATGCGTAAAATTTACTATTGGCTAATTTCTAACGCTCCTTTAGTATAAATATTTGATGGATTCCAAAGCATCCAGCCATTATCATATTCTGGCGTGCTGCTAGCTGCGTCATAAAACGCCTGAATTTCATGCCTTACCATCTCGGCGTTGTAAGTAGCGCCCAAATTAAAATCCTGAAGCCAAGGACGGAGCTTAGAGCTAATCGCTAATCGCAAATCGCTAATCATCGTTGTTGTGCTAACTGTTGACGTGGCGTTTTGTATTTCGCTTTGCGCTTCGCGATATGCGCTAAGCCGTTTAAACGCACTATCCATCGAATATTTTACTACCTCATAAGGATATTCAGCCGGATTTTTATATCCCAAAAATCCTTTCGCGTAATGAGAGGGATAAACCATTGGAGAGACATAATCAAAATAAGCATAAGCATTTTCAATTACCTGGCCAATGCCCAAATCATCTTTATTTAGCGTGGACAAGCCGAAAAGGTCAGCGGAAATTTTTATCCCCGTTAATTCAGAACGAAGATATTTAAAAAAATTCTTAATCACCGTGCTTTTAAAAGTTGATGAACTGTTATAAAAAGGAAAAACCATATCGTTTAAATTTCCGTCTGAAGCAAAACGGATATAATCAAAATTTATTTCGTCAAATCCGCGATTAGCGGCGTCTTTGGCAATATCAATATTATAATCCCAAGCTTCTTGGCTAGCCGGGTCGATCCAGGCAAGTTTTTTATTATCAAGCCAAAGAGTTGATGATGACACCCGAGAGTGGATTGCCAAATTCGGCCGAGCCATAGCCAATACTGGGTCTTGAAAAACAGAAATTCTGGCAATTACATAAATCCCTTCATTATGAAGCTGTTTAATTAAGCGGTTAATTTTAAGAATTCTTACATCTTTGGCTTTATATTTTTCCACCGCCGGCAATTTTGCGTCGTAAAACACATAACCAGAATAATCCTTGATATCAATAACCACAGCGTTCAATTCAGTGTTTTTAACAAGGTCAATTAAATAATTAATTTTATTATTATTGCCGGCTGACCAAGCAGTGAAATAAACTGCTCTAATAACTGCTGGCGGATTTTGAAGTGGCTTTTGCGGTGGGTCGTCTTCGTTTAAATTTTTGGTTGGCAAAGAAACAGTTGTTGAGGCCAAAGGAATATTGGAATTAGAAATTTCTATTTGTTTCTCACCTGGCAAAAATAAAAATAGCCCACCGGTTATCGCGACTAAAATTGAAAGGCCCAGCAAATATTTCATAGCACAGAATTTTGCGAGGGCTAATATTTATAAAACTTCTATATGACTCGTCTTTTGACCAAATTCTAAAGCCCCCTCTTTGGTAGAAAACCAAATATCTATTCTATCATTATAATCTGAACGTAATCTATCTTCAACCATAAAAATTTTAGGGCCAAAAAATTTGGGTATTCTGATTCTCGTGCCAAAAGGCAAAAAATTTGCCGCCACTATACCGTCTCTGGTATAACTTCCTGAAGCCGTGATAAAAGGGGTGTCGTCTGTTTCGTCCAGTGAACTTGAATAAGCCGTAATTATGGTTTTGATGATAATAGGCTTTTGCTCTTCAGGAATTGACGAACTTTTTAATCCCGTATAATTTCGGGCTAAAAGTTCGGCGCTATTAGCGCTTAATTGCTTGTCTGGCGAGATATCTCCCTGGGCTGAATTAGGGCTAAATACTGGCCCCATTGCCACAAGTCCCGCAATAAAAAAGGGCAGTACAAAGACTGCGTTTTTACTCATATAGCCCAAGTATAGCAGGTTCTAAGGACTTGTCAATAAGCCCGGCTTTTTGATAGAATAAACACTATGGCTTTAGCAATTTATCGTAAATACCGCCCCAAAACTCTGTCCGACGTCTTAGGCCAAGACGCGATTTCTGAAATTCTTAAAAACGCGGCGCGGCTTGACCGCTTAGCCCACGCTTATTTATTTTACGGACCAAAAGGTTCGGGTAAAACCACAACCGCCAGAATTATTGCCAAAATCGCTAATTGCCAAACAAGGCAAAGTGATTTGGAATTCAAAAAAACAGGTGAGCCCTGTAACAAATGTCCTGCTTGTTTAGAAATTGATAAGGGCGCAGCAATGGACGTGGTAGAAATCGACGCGGCTTCTAATCGCGGAATCGATGAAATCCGAAATTTAAAAGAAAGCATTCGCGTCTCCCCTGCTGCTTACGCTTATAAGGTTTATATTATTGACGAAGCGCACCAATTAACCAAAGACGCTTTTAACGCTTTGCTTAAAACCTTGGAAGAGCCGCCAGCTCACGCGATTTTAATTTTAGTGACAACTGAATTTGAAAAAATGCCAGCCACTATTAGTTCCCGCACTCAGAGATTTCATTTTAGAAAATTACCGCTCTCTACAATCGTGGAAAAATTAAAAAGCATTGTCAAAGCGGAAAATATCAAAATCAGCGACTCGGCTTTGGAATTGATATCGGCGGTAGCTGGCGGCAGTTTCAGAGACGCGGAATCGCTTTTAGACCAAATCGCTTCCTTGGAAATAAAAGATAAACAGCAAACAAAAATTGAAGTTGAGGATGTAGAAAAAATTCTAGGACAGGTGGCTTTCAAAAGAGTTTCGGAACTGGCTGAATTATTAATTAAGAAAGACCTTTCCGCTAGTTTGGAAATTCTTTCTAATATAAATGACGCGGGCTATAATTTAACGCAATTTAATAAAGATTTGATTCATTATTTGAGGCGAGTTTTGGCTTTAAGATTCAGTCCGGATTTAGCCAAGCATTTTTCTCGCGAATTAACTGATGAAGAATTAAGTATTGTTAAAAAACACAGCCAAATGCTTGAATCAACAGCTGCTGAAGGAAAAATTATCAAATTGATAAAATCCCTGATTGAAGCTTATACAGAAATGAGATATAGTCCGTTCGCGATTGTGCCGTTGGAAGTAGCGATAATTGAAAACTTAAAAACTTAAAGACTAAAAAACTCTATGAATGAATTCAGATTTTTAGACTGGAACGTATATAAAGATTCAAAAGAGTTAGTTAAAGAAATTTATTCAATTACGAATAGATTTCCAGCTCAACTCAAATATGATTTAGGAAGCCAGCTTAATAGATCTGCCGCTTCCATTGTTTTAAATATCACCGAGGGCAGTGGCAAAAATTCAGATAAAGAACTAAACCGTTTCTTTAACGTCGCAAATGGTTCAATTTATGAGACTATTGCCGGTTTAGATATAGCCTACGAAAATAAATTCATCTCGGCAAAAGAATTTGAAAATTTAGCCGAAAAATGTAAAGATATTGCCAGACAGTTAGGCAGTTTTAAAAAGAAATTAAGAAGATAACAAGCTTTCAGTTTTTAAGTTTTAAAGCTTTAAGTTTGTATATATTGCCGGGTCGTCTAATGGTAGGACACATCCCTTTGAAGGATGCTATCGGGGTCCGAATCCCTGCCCGGCAGCCAGCAAGGAAAAGTCAAATTCGCCTCGCCCCGTTTGCGGGGCTCG
>CAYIWD010000029.1:5463-7457 GCA_964367055.1 uncultured Candidatus Saccharibacteria bacterium | reverse complement strand
AAGTAGAAAAAGTCAGACCGGTTGTGGAAGCGTAAGGAAGCGGAAAAGTGAGAGCTGCCTGGCCTCCAGTTGTTGAAGCAAATGGAAGCGGGAAGGACAAGGTGGCTTGAACGCCGGTCGTGGAAGCATAGCCAATTGGAAAAGAGATAGCGTTCTGTTTGTTGTTAAAGATTGTCCAATCTCCAGATGAAAGGAAACCAGATTGCGAAGCCGAAGAAGTGGCAATAGTCCAAGTATGAATATTGCTGGCTGATAAAATAGAAAGTCCAGTAAGGCCAGACGTGGCAAAGGTTTGAGTTGCTCCGGTCTGACCATTTAAATTAGAAATGCCTGTTCCGCCTGTAGCGCAACTTGCCCAAACTACTCCCAAAGTGGCAGTTGATGAAGTAATAAGACAAAGATTATCTATGCCCGCTGATAAACCATACCAACCTGTTGAATCTGTTTTGCCGATAATCAAAGAACCTGTTGAAGTGGCAATATTATTAATACTTGTCATCCGCGCTGATGTTCCTATTACGCCAGAACTTCCTTGTAAAATTCCGGTGAGTGAACCGACGGACAAAGCTGTAGTAGTCGCGACTGTAAAAAAAGCATTGGTTGAAGAAACCATTCCTTCAACTTGTAAATTTGCGATACCAGTCCCTTCATTAATTACATCAAAAGTATAATCGGCTGTTGAACTGACAGTGAGTCCTCCGGAAACTGTTTCCGCATTAACAGCAAATCCAGCGGCGCTAATTCTTTGGCGCGGTGAAAGAGTTTCAAAAGAACTACCATTAGATGAAACTTGAACTTCAAGATAAACATCTTGATTAGAATAAAAATCATAAGTTAAAGCATCAGGATAGCCACTTGCCGTGTCGCCGATATTAACATTGAAAACACCGGAAGTGACAGTAGAGGTGGTTGTGCCAGGGCTAGATGTTGGCCAAAGACGATTGCCAGTTGAAGTGGCTGAATCGTCCCAGATAGAAAATTTAAAATAATATTGAGTTCCGGAAGTGCCGCCTAAAAGATTCCCGCTGGCGTCAGTTAATCTGCCTTGATAACTAATGATTTTTGGCACGCCTGACGTAGCGTGCACAAAGGAGCCGGAAATAGCTAAAATATTAAATCCGGTCAACGCTAAAATCAGCAAGAATGCCCAGAATCTTACTTTTGGTTTTCGATACACTTCTTTTTTCATTTTTTTTATATTAATTTATGTGTATCTATTATTAAATTATATAAAAATTGTTATATAAGCGCAAAGTTAACAACTACATAAAAACTTAAGCTCCACCATTATTAATCCCATTATTATTAATCTCATTTTCGCTCCCCTCGGTTTTTATTAGATTATTATCCACTATTATCGGGTTCGGGTTATTATTCACTTCGGTTTCAACTAAATTATTATTTAAATTGGTATTAAGATTATCGCTCAACGCTTCTAATTCTTCTTGTTTTTCCTCCTTTTTGACTAATTTTAATGCCCGCCTAAGATGAGAAATAATTTTATGACCAATTAAATAATGCAAAATAATAAGAAGCACTATAAATGCTAAGGTGAAAATTAGAATATTGATTAAGTGGTCTTTTATGTAAGATAAAAACGAGAATAAAGAGGGAAGATTGATATCTATTGATTCATCACGAACATTTCCGGCGTTATCCAGCGCTCTTACAACCACTCGCAAATTATTGGAAACCGAGCTTGGTACTTGATATGGACTATCTGCTTGAACAAAGAGTGGCGATCCTAATGAAGATTTATCTTTTTCTACCACTCCTACTTCGTAATGGTTTATGCCTGATAAGGCGTCGGTTGTGAAAAATGAAATTAAAACCCTGCCAATAATTTGGGCAGTTAAAGTTTCAATGGTAGGCGTAAAAGCCGCTGGTGGAGCAGTGTCTATGCGTAGAAGAAAATGAGTGGTTGCGCCCCATACTCCTTGTTTGCTGGACTTAATATGAAAATACCACAAACCATCAGGTAAATTTTGATATGA
>CAYIWD010000029.1:0-5363 GCA_964367055.1 uncultured Candidatus Saccharibacteria bacterium | reverse complement strand
AAAAAAAACCGAAGTGATTAAAAATAATAATTTCTTTATCATAACAAGTTTTATTCTAATTCTTTTCTGACGTCTTCAATTTCTTTTCTGACAAGTTTTTCAGCCGCGTCTAAATCACGCCTAAGTCGAGAAATAAGTCTTTCTTCGTCTTCGGTAAGTTGGCGTTTTGTTCGAGCTTTTTCAATTATTTTAATTTGCGTTCGAATTTCTTCCTTCAAAAAGTCAAAAGCTTGATGAAGGACTGTTTCTACCTCATGAACTTCTTTTTTGAGCTCATTCCTGAAACGAGAGAGTCTGTGCCAAGCATATAAAAAGATAAATATTAAAAGAATAATAAGAGAAATAAATGGAATTATAACTGCCAGAAAACTTACGGCAGTAGAGCCGATTCTTAAAAATGCAGTCTTTTCTATAATAATAGTTAACGTTTCGCTGGGATAACTTTTTGCTCCTCTTCCGTCAATCGCTTGCGCCCATAATTTATATAACCCGTCGCTAAGTTCTTCACCAGCTCTTAAAATGAAATTTCCTTCGTTATCTGTTTTAACGGTTTGGCTTTGTGGCTGCCCACCGCTTTTTTGGAACAAAACAACTACTTGGCTATTCGGATAGCTATACCCTTTAATCGTAAAGATTTCACCAGCCACAGATTTTTGAGGATATTCAGTAATTGTTGGCGGATTTATTGGATCAATAATAAATTCATCAGAGGTAGTGATGTAGTTGCCGGCTTTGTCATATGCTTGGACTAAAATAGTTTTTTTGCCCGGATCTTGAAGCGGTAAAGTATAACGATTATTACTAAGCGAACTCATAGGAACAACAATAAAATCTGCATTACCTATTTTAACCTTGTAATAATCAATGCCAGATAGAACATCAACCGCGTCAAGAATTATAGTTGGTTTTGGATTATCGCTTTTGTTTCCGCCAACAAATTTTATGGCAAACGGTTCCGGAGGGACGGTGTCTATCTGGAAACGGAAATGAGAAATTCCTCCCCAATCGTCTTTATTTTTCAATTGAACATGAAAATAATAAATTCCATCTGTAATGTTTTCTAATTGTTTTTCGGAAATCGCCGGCGTATAGGCCACACTTGGTTGAGAATCAGGGTATTTGCCGTATAGAATTTTAGCGGATGTTATATCTCCATTTACCAGCCAATTAAATTTCGGATTTAGATTAGCATACCATTTCCCCGGGTCAGGATGAGTTGGAGAAGAAATAAGTGGCGCGAGTGGACCATTAATTGTCGGCGAAGTTGACTCTGGAGCGGTAGGTTCGTTAGCGCCGTGAGTAAGAATAAAATTAGCGCTTGTGGCTCCTACTAAAATCTGAGTGCCTAAACCATCATTCGCTAAAACCGAACCCCTAGCTAAACTCAAAGACGCCTCGCCTGAATCTCTAACCTTAAAAGTAAAAGTTAATATTTTCCCGCTACTGCCAATGAAACCAGGATTTGGAACAACACCCGCAAAATTAATACTGCCGTCAGTATTAGAATAATAAGGATCTTGCACCCATAAAGTTAGAACAGAATTTGATTTGGAAAGATTAGTTATTTGTAGTTTGTCGGCAGGAAAATTTATAATTCCCTGAGAAGCGTTCATTGGCTCATTAGCGCTTGAAACATAAAGGCTGACATTAAATGTTTGGCCAATGGCATAAGAGCCAGAAGAAGGAGAAAAATATAAAGTTGCCGCCTCGGCAACTTTTATTCCACTAAATAACACCAATATAAAACTAATAGACACCAATAAAAACTTAGTGTTTATTAGTTTAATATTAGTGGCTCTTAGTGGATTGTTTTTGGTAATAATTTTTTCCATAAATTTCTTTTAATAAAAATACCAGCAAAAATTATTCCTAATATAATTATAATGAAAAACAGAAGATATTCATACCACTTAAATGGTTGCTGTGGCGTAAGCGTCGCAATTCGTTCATTGCCTGCCTTGTCTACGGCTTTTACATAAATATAGCTCTTAAGTCCTTGATCTTTTAGGAGGTATGGGCTTTCCGCAACTTTAAAACTTCCGGAAATAATCAATTTTCCGAGCCAAGGAATGTTATAAATTATTGGCGAGGCTTCGCTTACTTCATAATGGTCAATGCCGTATCCTTTATCTTGAGTCATAAAAACCAGAAACCATTGGTTGTTGAAAGTATCAGGGCTACGAGAAATTTCTGGTGTAAATAATTCTGGTGGAGTTTTATCTTGTCTTATGGCCGTGCCTGGTCCAACTCTTAATCCACTTTTAGTAATTGCGCTTAGAGTCAAAATTGAAAGCGTGGTTTCAGTGCCTCGGCCATCGTTTAAAAGCACTCGGGTGTTTGTCGTATCAATTTTAACTTCGCCGGCACTCTTAACTTTAAGAATCATTCTGAAAATAACTCCGGGTAGTAAACCTTTTACTTGAGAATTTAGTTGTCCAACAAATCCTCCTGGAACAATTCCGGAAAAATTAATTTCGTTTTGTGAATTAATCGTGGGCTTTTGCACCCATAAATTTATGATTGAATCGCCATCAATAATTTTTTCAACTATTAAGTTTTCCGATAAAATAATTTTACCTTCCACGGCATTGATATTTTGGTTTTCCGTATTCAGCATCAAAACGGCTTCAAACTCGTCGCCGACGTAAAAATCTTGATAGCTGGAGTCAAAGTATAATATCGCTGCCTCAGCGGGTAATCCACTAAATAACACCAATATTAAACTAAGGGACACTAAAGAATTTTTAGTGTTTTTTGGTTTTGTATTAGTGTTTATTAGTGGATTATTCCTGAAGGGTTTACGATCGTTGGTATAGATAATTCTCCGCACGAATAATCTTTGTGAAGCAAAATTTATAAAATAAGCCAATTCATACTCGCTATTTCTAAGATAATCATAAATTCTCTTTATCTCATCTCTGCTTACAAATTTTTCGGCTTTTGTCTCAACTATTATTTTTTTATCAATAATAAAATCTGGACGGTATAAACCTATATACTTCCCATCTTTCGGAGAATAAATTTTTATAGCTTTTTCTTTCTCAAATAATATTTTTTTTCTTTTTAATTCTTCGGCAAATGCTTCTTGGTAAAGTTTTTCTTTATGACCAGGTCCAAAATCTTTGCGGACCTCAATAGCCGCTCCATGTAACTGATAAGATAATTCCTTATGTAATAAATTTACAACTAATCTTTTTTCCATTTTTAGTGTGAATTGGTTTTTATATTAGTGTTTATTAGTGGTTTAAGCTACTGCTAGCCGGTCCAATAATAAGCCATAATAGAAAAGTCTATCAGGTCAATTTTGCCGTCGCCATCTGATTGTTCTTTCTCTATCTGTAGCAAGACAGGAGTAAGTGTTCGCTTATACCAATAAGCAGCAATAGAGAAATCTACTAAATTCACTGCGCAATCGCTATTAAAATCTCCCTTGATAGGACATTTTCTTGATGGCGCAGCCAAAACACTTTTTTGGCCGACCTTAAAAAAAACCAACTGCGAAGATGGGCTAATGTTGTCCAGAAATGCGCTACGGCCCTGGGCAGAATGGTCGCCGTAATCTATCTCATAGGTGTCAAATTTATAAAGCCAGATACCAGAAGAATCAGATATTGTTTTCTTTACCAATTCTTGTTCAGAATTAATAGCTAATGTTATCTGAGCGGCTGGCGCGGTTTGCCCAAGAATATTTAAAACATCGCCCCTTTTAACTTCTGTTTTGTCGGCAGTGATAGTTGGCGGCAGAAAAATGCCGCTAATGATAGTAGTTACCCCTTGTGTAATAGTAATAGTGAAGCTTTGAGTAACTGAACGGATTCCTTGATAATCTTCTGCCCAGATGCCAAAAGAATAAGTTCCGGCTGTCAATCCGGATAATTGTATTTCGAATTTGGCATCAGGTCCGGCTTTGGTAATAGTAGCAATTTTAGCATCTTTAAGAAGAGTAACATCGCTTAAAGGATAAGCCATGCCTTTAAAAATCACCATTGTTTGAGCAGGAGGAGGGCCGCCTCCGCCGCCTCCGCCGCCAATAGGTGCAGTTACAGTTGCTGATTGCGTAGTGGCATTTGCTTCGCCGCTGTAATTAGAATTTCCATCAGCGTTGTAAGCTCTAATACGATAATAATAAGTAGTAGCAGCGCTTAAACTCGTATTTGAATAGCTGACTGCGTCGGCGCTAGTGGTGGCGATTTGTGAAAAACCGCTACCCGAAGTTAAACTTCGCTCAATTTTGAAACCTGTTTCATCAGTTGAATTATCGGTCCAAGAAAGATTAATTTGCGTTTGCGAGGCAGCGGTCGCGCTCAATCCCGAAGGCGCTTGTGGCGCGCCTACAAAATATAAAAAACCGCCGCGTAGTCCAAAATCAGTGGTAGTAGAAATACCAATCGCTTCTTGGCCCAAACTACTCCAAAGTTGAAAACTGGTAGATGTCGCAAAAACTCCTCCAATTTTAATAACTGGGTCTTTAACGATAAAATTTGGCGAAGAAAAATTAGTAGCTGAAATAAATCCTGTAGGAAATAATAAGTTAGCCAGCAAAACAGCAATAAATATTTTTTTAATCATCGCTATGAGTGCGCTATTTATTTCGTAGGTTGGAGTTGTTGAATGGCTTGAACCACCCGCGAATCAGATTTTAAATCCTCAATAAACAGGATTTGGTCACGATTAATTCTCATCTCATCCTGCGGGCCATGAAGCTCTCCTCCTAATTTGACCAAATTAATATTGGCTGGAGGTGTTCCTTCTGGCTGTAATTGCTGGGGCGGCTGAGCCACTTGAAGATAATAAACCTCGCGCAAAGTCGGATACTGGCTGTTATCGCGATATAATTTTCCGAAATAAACTTGGCCATTGGTCAAAAAAACCGCTTGATAACTTTTATGCAACTGCGGGAAAAGACTTGAAGGAATAATATTGAGGTAATAAGCAGTTAAGGCCAGCGCTGCTAATATTATTATAATAATTAATATAGCTGGCCATTTGCGTCTTGACGGTTTTGACTGGAATTCTCCAAATTCTGCTTCCGGCGTATGCATCTCAATTGTTTTATTAATTGCCATATAAATGTTATTTATTAATTTAATTGCCGACCCTTTTAATACTTATGTCTCGGCTTTAATAATACTAAAAAACAGCCAAAACATAAATCAATTTGTCTTGTTTTAATTATAGCAAATCTATAATTTAAAAAATAACAAGGAGTTGTGGATAACTGCCATAACCGATAAATACGAAGCAAAATTGATTAATTAATTAATCTAAATCATTATTAAGCCATGGCTTGATAATGATTTAAATTAATGCTTAGAAGCAACATTTCAAGGTGCTGATTTAATAGTGGTGGTGTTTATTGGACG
>CAYIWD010000028.1:0-7649 GCA_964367055.1 uncultured Candidatus Saccharibacteria bacterium | reverse complement strand
AAAAATAATATTATCGCCGTTGTCAGTGGCCATAATCACCGGAATTTCAAGTTTTCTGGCTTCAATCCTTAATCTAATTTTAAACTCCGGGTTATCCATTAATTCCACCACAACATCCAACTTAGGCGGCCCAGCTAAAAATTCAGCCAAATTCTCTACATTCAACCCTTGAGGATAAGAATAAATTTCTGCGTAGGGATTTACCTGATAAATAAATCTTGTTACAAGATCGCATTTATTTTTGCCTATAGCCGTGGCGTCAACACGAATCCTGTTTAAATTTGAACCAGAAATCGTATCGGAGTCAGCTAATTTAATTATTCTTCCGCCACCCATCATCGCTAAAGTCAAAGCCGCGTGGCTACCCACTGAAAGTCCGGCTATCCCCACCTTAAAATTATAAAATTTTTCCTGCTCTTCCGAAACAATCAGATTTTTATTGCGGGCTGTTCTTAACTCCTGATGTAAATTGTCTTCTAAATAATGAACCAGTAATTTGTTCCACGGAAAATAAAACCATTCGCCAACGCCCTCAACCGCTTTTAAACCAAGATGCTCTTTAAAAAATTTTTCAAAATCACCTTGGTAATTTTTATCAAATTTATATTTCGGATTTCGAACTAAAAATAAATCCTCCAGCTGTTCTCTGTAGGTATCTATAATCTCTATCGGCGCCACCTCTTTTTTGAAATCCTCAAATTTTTCTTCCTTAGAATTAAATTCTATTGGTTTAAGCATAATTCGCGTAGTTAATGTTTTACCCACCTTTGTTTCACGCCTGGCCTGAAATACAACGGATGTTCGGCTGGCCAGAAAACCAATTTTGGAAACGCGCGTTTCTTTAAATAATCCGAAAGCTCCCTGAACTCCGAATTCTTGAAACGAAGATAGCAAACTATTTTTTTAAGGATTTTTTCTTTTACTGCCTTGCCGATTTTTTTATCTTTTTTTAGTTCGAGATTAATCTGTAGGTACTGATTTTGTTTGGAATCGAATTTTGTGAGCATCGTGAATTTACCGGTCAGAAACCTGCTGATTGTCTTGTCTAAAAGCGCTTCTCTTATTGTTTCGGGATAGATAAGCAAGCCGTATAAGCTTGTCGCTAAATCCGCTCTTTCGTAAACATAAACAAACGGCAGTTCATAAACATAATTTTGAACCCCCGCTTTTTCAGCCTCTTTGTAGATATCCAAGCCGAATTTCTTTAATTTAGAAGAAAGTTCGCTAAAATTATACGTTCCGCCGTGGTCCCCAATTGCGTAGCGAATCAACGGAATGGAGTTGTCGCCGGTAAGAATAATTTCTCCATTCAGCGATTCGAAAACAATGAAATTCGGGTTGTACTGCGCCAATGTCGGGGTTTTGTCTGTGCTGGAAAAAATTTCCTTAAAAAGTTTTTTATTTTTTATTGCTAAACGTCTTATCAAAATAGAAATAGGAGTTTCATAAGCCATTGTGCCTATGTCAGCGGTGCCATAAACGTTCAATGTGCCAAGACAGGGATTTTTAATGCCAACTTTCTTACAAATATAATCTCTGAACTTTTCGGAAAATGCTTCGGCAGCGAAAAGCATCCGCATATTCAATTTTTTCAAATTAATTCCCTGGCTCGGCGCTTCGTCAATTATATCCTTGATGAACGGAGCATATCCTATTAAAATCGTCTGCTTATAATGAGGAGCTAATTTTTTTAAAGCATTAAATATCTCAATCTTATTTATCCCCGGGGTGATTATAGAAATCGGATACTTGCTCCTAATGCCCGCTATCTCAAAGGCCTTATAGGTAATAAGTCCTCCGATCCAAACTCCCATGCCGAAGCCGATAATAACTAAGGTGGGTTGCTTTAAATTTTGGCGATTGTTTTCTAAGAATATTTGATGAATAATTGATGATTCCCAATCAAGTTGATATGACCTCGGAAAATAAAAAGGCTCACCAGTTGAGCCAGAAGTAGAGCAAAAAACCAATTGTTTATTTTTGAAACAATCTCCCCATGCCAAACTTTTTAAAGGATATTGCTGAATATAATTCTTTTTGCTGGTTGCAGGAATTTGTTTAAAATCTTCGAAAGTTTTTATTTTTTGAGGGTTAACTTTATTCTTTTTTAAAAAATCTTTGTAGGCCGGAATGCAACGCGCGGCTTTTTGAAAAAGAGAAACGGCATATTTTTCTCGTTTCTTCTCCCAAAAAGCGCTTTTTTTGTTTCGAATATCCCTTATAACCCCATTTGCTTCTTCGTCAGAAAGAGAAAACATAAGCTATAGAATACATATTGAGCTTATCCAGTCAACGACTTTACTTTTTTTGCTATTTCGTCTAAATCGTCGCTCTTTCTGATATATTCAGCCGCACCTACTTCTTGAGCGAATTTTCTATCAAAAGATGGCTTGTTAATATCTTCGCCATAAGCTGTCAGAAAAGCGACCTTAGTCGCAAGCTGAGGAAAATCTGATTTAATCTTATAAAAGGTTTCAACGCCATCTAAAATAGGCATTTTTACATCCAGAAGAATAAGATCAGGGGTTATTTCCTTAAGTCTAGCCAAGGCTGCCTCGCCGCTCTCAACGCATACAACATCAAAGCCAAACGCAGTCAGTTTGGTTGAAAAAATATCCAAAAAATATTTTTCGTCGTCAACTAAAAGGATTAATGGTTTTTTGGTGTCCATGCCATCTACTATATAATAGTATATTACAATAGTCAACAGAACAACTTAAGCCGTGCCGCGATAACCTCTTTTACGCTTTGTACGGCGCTGGCTAAAAGCTTGTAGGGCGCGATTTCATTAGGGTTTTTGCTTAGCGCCTCTTCTATGCCTTTTCTCCAGGCGAGCCGCAGTTCAGTGTTGATATGAATAACTGAAATGCCGGCTTTAATGGCTTTTATAAAATCTTCATTACTCACGCCTGAACCGCCGTGCAAGACCAAAGGAACACCTACCACTTTTTTAATTTCAGTAATTCTTTGAATATCTAATTTTGGATTAGGGCTATTAACAAACATTCCGTGTAAATTGCCGACTGCTGGCGCAAATAAATCAACTCCTGTTTCTCTAATAAATTGAGCTGCTTCTTCTGGTTTTGTTAAATCCTCTGGTTTTATTGCCGCGCCAGCTGGAATTTCTTTAAGCAAAACTGAACCAGAACCAATATAACCGAGCTCTCCTTCAATTAAAAAATCTGGACTAATACTTTTAACATATTCAACTACTTCTTTAGTTTTTTTGATGTTTTCTTCAAGTGGAAATTCGCTGGCGTCAAAAACCGCTGCGTCAAACCCAGCTTCAAGCGCTTGCTTTATTTTCTCCAATGATTTTGTGTGGTCAGCGTTAAGGTATATTGGATAATCGTATTCTTCCCGCCCATTTAGGCGAGGCTCGCCCCCGTAGGGGGCGGCCCGCAAACTTTTAATTAGAGCCGCGATTTGTCTGACGCCGATAAATTCTCGCTCACCTTCGGAAACGCCGATTATAACGGGTAATTGCAATTCGCGAGCCGCGGCAAAAATCGCCTTAAACGTCACAATATCCGAAACATTAAAATGGCCAATAGCAATTTTCTTATTTTCTGCTTGTTTAATTATTTCTATTAGTGATTTCATTTTTATTTATTATACACTATAATACCCGCTCATTCCAAATGTATTTCCTTCTGGAATGTTTCTAATTTGTCTTTTAAAAGCGGGTAGTTTTTAAGTTCTGGGTCGGTTTTAAGAATTGTTTCGGCTGACTGGCGGCTGGCTTTGACCAGCTCCGGATTTTTAATCGCTTTCATTGCTAAATCTGGCCTTCCGGTTTGCGACTGCCCCAAAAATTCTCCGGGACCGCGGATTGTCAAATCCATCTCGGCAAGCTCAAAGCCATTTTTCGCTTCCAATAATGAATACAATCTTTTATAAGTTGTCTTGGCTGACGAATCAGTAAAAAGCAAACAAAATGACTGATGCTCGCCACGACCGACTCGGCCGCGAAATTGATAAAGCTGGGCCAAACCAAATCTGTCAGCGCTTTCAATCATCATTATTGTGGCGTTAGCTACATCCACGCCAACCTCAATTACCGAAGTAGAAACCAAAATATCTGTTTTACCATTTTTAAACTTTTCCATTATTTCAGCTTTTTCTTTTCCCTTCATTCTGCCGTGAAGCAAATCCACTCTTAAATCCGGAAAAACTTTTTTGGATAATTTTTCGTATTCCTCTTTAACATTTTTAATTTCTAACCAAGATATTTCGCGGCTGCTTAAAATTTTTCCCTCTTCTGATTCTTCTTTTTCTATTCGCGGACAGATGACGAACGCTTGCCTGCCTTTTTTAATTTGACCGTGAATAAAAGCATAGGCCTTATCACGATTTTCTGGAGCCACGATTTTAGTAATAATCTCTTTTCTGCCTTTAGGCAATTCGCTGATAATTGATAAATCCAGGTCGCCGAAAATAGTCAAAGTTAAAGTCCTTGGAATTGGCGTCGCTGACATCGATAAAAAGTGCGGTAAAATATCCGGGCTTTGGTCGATTAATTCGGCGCGTTGCTTTACCCCGAAACGATGTTGTTCGTCTATCACAACGAATGCCAAATCTTTGAATTTAATATTTTTCTGGATTAAGGCATGAGTGCCGATAATAATTTTTATTTCTCCTAGATAAATCTTTTTTACAAATTCTGATTTTTTAATTTCGGTTTCCAAATTGTCGCCATAAAAAACTCTCGCTTCCGAAGAAGTTAATAACCCGATACCTTTATTGAAATAGCCAAAAAACTTTTTAAACGTTGAATAATGCTGTCTGGCTAAAACTTCGGTCGGCGCCATAAAAGCGGATTGCTTGCCCTGAGCCGCGCCGAAGGGCTTAGCTGCTACCATCGCCGCTATTGCCGCCACAATTGTCTTTCCGCTTCCCACATCTCCTTGAAGCAAACGATTCATCGGATGCCCCTTTTCAAAATCCTTTAAAATTTCAAAAAGGGATATTTTTTGGCTTTGGGTTAATTCAAATGGCAATAAATTTAAAAGCGATTTTATAAATTCAACATCCATCGGAAAACCAACTGCCTTTTCTTGGCTTAGCTTCAGCCGCAAACGGATATTTGCCAATTGAAGAATAAACAAATCCTCAAAAGCAAATCTTTTTTTAGCAATTTGAGCCTGGCGAATGGTTTCTGGAAAATGGATATTATTTAAGGCAGAATTAATTTCCGGAAAATGATATTGTTTTAAAATTTCATGCGGTAAGGGCTCTTTTATTTTTTCTAAATTTTCAAGCAAGGGCTTAAGCAAAAACCTGAACGCCTTGGAGGTTAATCTTTTTGTTTCTCTATAAATAGGTACCAGACGACCGGTGTGCTTTGTCTCTTCGCCCTCATCGCCTGATGAAAATTCGTAAATGGGATGTGTCAAACAAATTCCACCTTTGTCTGTTTCCACCACCTTACCCGCTAAATTTATAATCTTACCCTTCTTTAAAATTGCCAGTAAAAACCTTTGATTAAACCAAACCGCTTTGATGCTGCCAGTGTCGTCCGTAATCAGCGCCTCCACGATAAACATTCTTTTTTTCCACGTCCGATGCGCTTTAATATCCGCAATCACGCCGCTGATGGTAGCAGACTGATTGATTTTTAAGTCGGAAATTTTTGAAATTTTAGAAAAATCCTCGTAACGAAAAGGAAAGTGCCACAACAAATCTCTGACGGTTTGTATCCCGAATTTTTTAAGACGCTCAAAAAATTTCGGGCCAATGCCACGAATACTATAAAGCGGAGAGTCTAATTTTATCATTTTATTTCCTTATTCCCGAAGAAATTTTGTGCCCCTGATTACTTTGTTAATTTCCACTTCTCCAAGCTCAAAAACTGATTTAAAATAATTAATTATTTTATCTTCGTCCAAATCGTTGCGGCAAGTATAAAAATCAATACTGACAAATCTTTTTTCAGGAAAAGTATGAATGCTGATATGGCTTTCAGCAATTATGACAAAACCAGAAAGACCACCCTGGTCTTTTTCGGTAATCGGCGGGGCGATAACAACATAAGGCATGGTCAGTTTATTCATGCCTGTTTCTCCGGGTAAATCGTTTAAGATACGATAAACCAGTTCAAAATTATTAAGTTTTTCTTTGTTGCCTCGGTAGCCATCAATGGTTAGATGTACGCCGAAATTAGTTTTACTTTCTTCCACCACCTTTGCGCGTCTCAACCCAGCCAAGGAAAATCTTTCTTCCCAAAGGAAAAATTTTCCTCCACAAAGTTTTGAAGACGCGGATGATTTTTTAAATATTATAGAACATTATAGAACAAATCAAATCTACATTCATTGTGGATAACTTTGGGGCTCGCCAATATCTTTTTCATTAACCCGCTTCGCTCGCCCCACCCCGACCGCGGTCGGGGTTGTTCCTCGGCTCGCTCCTCCCCGACCACGGGTCGGGGAGACCATGCCCGCTCGCCCCGTAACTCAACTCAGTTGAGTTTACGGGGCTCGCCTGCGCAGGTTTCTGAAAAAGACATTGGCTCGCTATTTTCTCATCAGCGACCCAATTTTAAATTTCACGCCAATAAAAGTTCCAACTCCATTGCCTATAGCATAAGCAATGATAGCTAAAATACTTTTTTCAGAATCAAATCTTATTAAAATGCTGTATATCACTGCTAAATTTATTATGGTAATTAGTGTTGATAAAACCGCTGACGATATTGCCGCGCCTTTGTTAACCAATCTCGTATAAAGCGCGATAACAAAATCCTGCAACAGCCCCACGAGAAAATAAATGATTATGTAGTAGTCCATAGTGCCCCCACGAGGAATTGAACCTCGATCTTAGCCTTCGCAGGGCTACGCTCTATCCGTTGAGCTATGAGGACTTTACAAAAATTTCTAATTTCTAATGTCTAATTTCTAAAAACATTTGTATTTATTCGTATCATTCGCATGCATTCGTATATTGGCATCGCATTAGCGCGAAGCGCGTCAAAATCCAATCAATTTTGAAAATGAATCTGCCAATGATTCACTGTATTCTTCTTTGGATATATATTTGTTTAAAAAATCTTTGATTTGCGTTTCATCAGCTAAAGGAAAATTAATTTTTAAATAAGGGGAAAATCTTTTTTTGATTTTTAATATCAGTTCTTTGTATTCTTGCCCACCTTCACGGTGGATATCAAAGCCCTCAATTTCATTTATAGGATAAAATTTATTACTTGAATTATCATCTTTTAATAAATTAATTTCAATCCCCTTTTCGCTTAACTTGAAATTCCAAATGGTCGGAATGCGGCTGGTTGAATAAATAATCACAAACCAGGCAATAATAATAAAAACCGCGAACAAAAAATTTTTCTGCCAGACAGACAAACCCAATAAAATTATGCTAACCATTAAACTCAACCAGTACCAAGAAACATCTTTTTGACGATGTTCAAATTCCGGCGCCTGCCACTCGATCATGAATTTTTCCGATACCTTGATTTTTGCCTGTTCCATAACTACTATTATAATGAAGCGATTGAAAAACTCAACTTTTTGCCCCGGTAGCCCAACTGGATAGAGCGGCTCCGTTCTAAGGAGAAGGTTGCGGGTTCGAGTCCTGCCCGGGGCACCATTGAGGAAATTGCAAGTTTGAAAGGTTCGCCTCGCTTCGCTCGGCGA
>CAYIWD010000027.1:0-7725 GCA_964367055.1 uncultured Candidatus Saccharibacteria bacterium | reverse complement strand
TCATATTCTTTTAATTTTCAATAAGTAAGTATTGTGTTTCGACCTTTTGCGTATTATTATATCATTTCCGTTTTAAGTCAAACAAACGAATCTGTGTATAACTTAAAGCGATGGACTTCTTGTTAAAATTGTGTTAGATTTAAAACAATTATATGAATTTTTTCAAAGTATCTAAAGTATTTCTCTGGCTTGCCCCGCTGATGATTTTTTTGGTCACTACTTCTACGCTTTTCCCGTTTATTGTGGGCAAATATGTTTGGTTTCGAACGAGCGTTGACTTGGCGCTAATATGTTTTATGTTAGGACTGCTTTTTCAAGATAAAACTTCGGCTATTTTTAATTCTTTTATTTCTAATTTTAAAAAGCCGCTCGTTATCGCGGTTTCCGCCTTTGCTTTGATGTTTTTGCTGGCTTGTCTTTTTGGCGTGGACCCGGCCAGATCTTTCTGGTCCAATTTTGAACGCGGCGAAGGCGGCTTACAGTTGCTTCATCTTTTTGTATTTTTTATTCTCTTATTCACATTATTAAAAGAAGAAAAAGATTGGCAAGTGCTTTTTATTTTTACTTTTATCGGCGCTTTGGGCATGGTGCTTTATGGAGTTTTAGCTGGTTTTGATGTTAAAAATTTTATCGGTCCCCGCTTTAATGACCCAGGATTCCGTTTTCAGGGTTCAATCGGCAATTCAGCTTATGTGGCGGCTTATGCGATTTTTATGATGTTCTACGCAGCTTATCTTTTGGCGTCTAAATATAAAAACCAGTTGTTCTCTCTTGGCGCGATAATTCTTTGGGTTTTATTCGTTTTGTTTTTGGCGGTATTTTTTGGAGCAGCGACGAGAGGCGCTTTCTTAGGCCTTATCGCGGCACTGCTTGTTTTTCTTGGCTACTTCGCTTTTTGTTCTAAACGCTGGCGAAAATGGTTTATTGCTATTAGCGCCGTGGTCTTAGCGACTGTTATACTGACGGTTCAATTCAAAAACGACAGCGCTTTTATAAAGTCTTTACCCACCTCAAGAATATTTGACATTTCTTTTTCAGCCAAAACATTTCAAGACAGAGCGATTATGTGGAAAATAGCAATTGACGGCTTCAAGGCGCGTCCAATTTTTGGCTGGGGACCGGAAAACTTTTTGCAGGTATTTGATAGACATTTTAACACTAAATACTTCAAACCAGCCGAGGGCTTCGGCGCCTGGTTTGACAGAGCGCATAGCGTTTATTTTGATTATTTGGCGGAAACCGGAATTTTAGGGTTATTAAGTTTTTTGAGTATGTGGTTTGTATTTTATTGGCAATTCTTTAAGTCACGGATAAACACGGATAAGAACACGGATAGACACGGATTAATTGTGAAAGGATTAATCGTTGCCTTGCCCGTTGCCTACCTTGTTCAGGGCATTGTTTTATTTGATGTCCTGCCTATTTATATGAATATTTTTATGTTTTTATCTTTTGCTTCATATAAACTTTACAATCTACAAACTACAAAATATGAAAAATGAAATTGTTAAAATTTTTATATTAGTCGGTCTGATTATTCTCGCGGTTTTATCAATTATTTTCGGTTCTTATTTGCCGTTAATTAAATCTCAGCTTTATATTGACGCGCTTAGTTCGGTTTCGCAAGTAAAAACCGTTGAAGAGTTTCAAGCGAATTTTGATAAATCTTTCAAGTATTATTCGCCGGTTGGCGATGAGGAAATAACCAAATTTTTATTGAATAACATTATACAAATTGTGTCTCAACAAAATCAGTCGGAGGCCGTAGACCGAAAATTGACAACTTATATAGAACCCTACATTTTTAAAAATGATGTGCGTCATCTTTTAGGCGGCACGCAGCTATATGAGATATTATTGACTAAATACAAACACCAGGAAGATATTCAGAAAGTTGAATCATATATTGAAGCGGCTTACGCTATTGGCCCGAAATTACCGCCAGTGCTTTATAATTTATTGGATATTTATAGGTTTACGGGACAAACTCAAAAAGCCAAACAAATTGGTGAAACTATTCTTCAATACTGGCCTGACGATAAAAACGTGGAAAATATCGTTAAAGGGTTGCCACAATAGTCATATTTTTTAATTCTCCAGAGTGTTGGGTACCATAAAAAACGCCGCTCGGGAAAATACTTTTTATTTTAAAGCCGTTTTTCTCCATTATCCTTTGAATTGAAGCTCTCGTAAAATGCCAAAAATGGTCAAGCAAAGATAATTTTGGTCCTTCCATTGAGTCAGTGTCCGGCACCCTAATGATAAGAATGCCGTCAGGCTTCAAAATTTTTTTAACTTTACTTAAAAATTCACAAGGATTATTTAAGTGTTCCAGAACACTATAGCTTGCGACAACGTCGAATTTTTCGTCGGAATCATCGGCTGATAAATTATTAATGTCTTGTTGTTTGACATCCAGATTTTTCCCTTGGCCTATTTTAACCGCTCCTTTTGAAAATTCTATGCCTTTAACAACAGAAAATCCTTGGCGCCGCACCTCATCAAGCAAGTGGCCATGAGCGCAACCGATTTCTAAAATTGAGGTTGCTTTTGGAGCATATTGGCGAAGTTCGTTTATGCGGATTTTTGCTATCTCGGTTGCTTTTTGTTCATCCATTGATAAACCGTACATATCATCAGTTCCTTCAAAATAGCTTGGATGATTATACAAACTATCACAATATTCTTTTCCCGGCTGGGGCGAAAGATACATTAATTCATCAGCAACGCACCGCATTATTGTGAATGTTTTTTCATTCAAAATAAATTGGCTTATTGGCTCTTGTTTATTTTGGCCGGAACAAATACAACAACTAATTAGATGAACGTCATTAGTTTTAAGCCAGGGGTAAGATAATTGATAAAGATTTTTCATAGTATTTACATTACGGCTATTATAACTATACTATAAATACTATGGCAGAACCTAATCAAAATCAAAGAAGAGTATTAATCACTGGCATTACGGGTCAAGACGGCGCTTACCTCGCTAAATTTCTTTTGGATAAAGGATACGAGGTTTTTGGCGGCTATAGACGGCTTTCCACGCCGAATTTTTGGCGGCTGCAATATTTGGATATTTTTGACAAGGTGAAATTAATTCCTATGGATTTAATTGACGCTAATTCTATTTACGAAGCGATTCAGATTTCCCAGCCCGATGAAATTTATCATTTAGGCGCTCAAAGTTTTGTCGGCGCGTCTTTTGAGGAGCCGTCAGCCACAGCTCAGATTACCGGCGTTTCTGCAACTCTTTTTCTTGAAGCTATTAGATTGCTTAATAAAAAAATAAAATTTTATCAGGCGTCAACGAGCGAACTTTACGGCGACGGCGCGGATGGAGCATTAAATGAAAATTCTCCATTTAAACCATCAAGCCCATATGCCGCGGCAAAATTATACGCTTATTGGATGACGAAAATTTATCGCGATGGCTACGGAATTTTTGCGGCTAATGGAATTCTTTTTAATCACGAAACGATAACTTCTTTTATGCCCATGTTTTTTAAGAAATCTAATGAAAAAGAGTTAGACATAAAACCAATAAGAGAAATTGTGGAATTTGACGAATCTAAACAAAATTATCAATCTAAACCGATTACGGGTATACAGGTGTGGGGGAAAAACGGGTGGGTTGATGTTTCTTTTGCTTCTGCGTACCCTCACGATATTAAGACAGACAATAAGCAGCCGAAATTCATAAATTCAAGAGCAGGGGCTTTTATGGCTACCTCCAGCCACGTCGTTTTTATGGATGGCGGCGAAGAAAAAAAAGTTGAAGATATTAGGCTTGAAGATCAATTAGAAATAATTGAGCTTCCTGATTCTGTACACGATATTCAGTCTTTAATTTCGCAAGAGGAGGCGGAATTGATGGGAATGATGGTTGGCGACGGCTCTATCAGTTATGCTCGCAAGAATCACCGGAAAACCATACATGGTAAGTTTACTAATTCGTCTGAAGGAATAAGAGCGCGATTTGATTATTTATGGTTGAAGGTTACGGGCGGACATACGGTGTATTATCCGAGTAAATCTGGATTTAATCCTGAAAGAATAGTGGGGCAATTGATATTGGCCGGCGGGAATGAATGGTTGAGAAAAATAGATATTTATAATAACGATAGAACAAAACGGGTGCCTAAAGTGATTCTCAATTCTTCGCCCGATGTAATGATGGCATTTCTTATGGGCTATAACGTGTGCGATGGATTGAAAGAAAATCCTTGCGTCTACGAATTCAGAAACTTCAAGACTAACTCTGCCACTTTGGCAATGGGATTATGGTATTTAATTGATAAAACAACTAAACAGGACATTAATCTTACATTAGAAACAAAAGACGATGGAAGAATATTTTACTCTCTTAATATTCTCTCAACGGTAGATAATATCTTGAAAGAACAAAGAGTTCAGGAGTTGATTTCTGCTGGCGTTTCTCAAAGAGAAACTTCAAGAATTACCACCATCTCAAGGACATTCATAAGAAAAATACAGAATGGCGGCGTTGCGTGTCCAGTGCATCATTTAAGAAAAGATTCTTTGGAAGTTAAAAAAATTTTAGACATACCTGATTATCAAGGATGGTTTTATGACCTTCAAACTTCATCAGGGGAATTTCATTGTGGCGTGGGCAAGTGTCACGTTCATAATTCGCCCTTGCGCGGTTTGGAATTTGTCACCAGGAAAATTTCCAATGCCGTGGCTAAGATTTTTTTGGGCCTAGAAAAAGAACTTATTCTTGGTAATTTAGAAGCCAAGAGGGATTGGGGATACGCGCCGGAATACGTGGAATCAATGTGGATGATGCTACAGCAACCAGAACCGGATGATTATGTAATCGCCACAGGCGAAAATCATACGGTCAAAGAGTTCGTGGACGAATCCTTTAAAACTCTTGGTTTGGATTCTGCAAAATACATTAAGACAGACCCGCGTTTTTCAAGAAAAGTGGAAGTAACTTTTCTTTTAGGCGATTATTCCAAGGCAAAAGAAAAATTGGGCTGGGAGCCGAAAACAAAATTTAATGATTTGGTGAAAATTATGGTGAATGAGGATTTGAACCGCTGGAAAAAATGGCAAGCAGGGGAAAAATTCGCCTTTGACGCTATTTTTTATCCTGGCGAGGGCAATATTATGACGCGAGCTCTTAAATAAACTCTTTTAATATGCCCAGTAACATTACTTCAATATGTTCTTCTACACTTATGTTTTGTTAAGTTTGAAAGATGGAGAGCATTATATTGGCTATACCAATAACCTCAGGAAACGATTAGAAGAACATAACGCAGGCAAAAATTTTTCCACCAAACCAAGAAGACCATTAAAACTAATCTATTTTGAAGCATGTTTAAATGAAGATGATGCCAAACAACGAGAAAAATATTTTAAAAATACTATAGGTCGCAGATATTTATCAAACCCAGTAACGCATACGAATGTACGTTACTGGGCAAAAAGACTTCGAAATTACAGGCAATCTCTTTAAAATTTTTGCCTTTTGAAGTAATGTTACTGGGTATGAAAAAGATGATTATTCCCGTGGCCGAACCGAATCTGGGCCGGGAGGAACTTAATAATGTTGTTAAAGCGGTTAAAAGCGGTTGGGTATCGTCGGGAGAATATATTTTAAAATTTGAAAAAGAATTCGCTAAATATATAGGCGTAAAATACGCGGCCGCTGTTTCTAACGGTACAACCGGACTTCATCTGGCGCTTTTGGCTTCGGGAATTAAAAAAGGAGACGAAATAATTGTTCCTGATTTAACTTATGTAGCAACGGCTAATGCCGCGGCTTATATCGGCGCTAAGCCGGTAATGGTTGATGTTGAACCGGACTATTGGTGCATTAAACCGGAAGCGATTTTAAAAGCTATTACTAAAAAAACAAAAGCGATAATTCCGGTTCATCTTTACGGCAACGCGGCTGAAATGAAGGAAATTTTAAAAATTGCAAAGAAGCATCGCCTTTTAATAATTGAAGACGCGGCTGAAGCGCATGGCGCAGTATATTACGGCAAAAGAGCCGGCAATTTGGGGAATGCCGGTGTTTTTAGCTTTTTCGGCAATAAAATTATTACAGCGGGCGAAGGCGGAATGATTACGACTAACGATAAAAAAATTTATGAAAGGGTCAAGCTTTTGAGAAACCAGGCGCAGGACCCAAAAAATAAATATTGGCATCCGGAAATCGGATTTAATTACCGCATTACCAATTTACAGGCAGCGGTGGGTTGCGCTCAGATTAAAAAATTAAATTCATTCATCGATAAAAAAAGACAAATATTCCAGTGGTATAAAAAATATCTGAAAGATTTAAAAGATATAACATTAAATAGTGAAAGGGAAAATACAAAAAGCGTTTATTGGATGATTTCTATTGTTTTAGGAA
This sequence comes from uncultured Candidatus Saccharibacteria bacterium, assembly GCA_964367055.1. Taxonomy (GTDB): domain Bacteria; phylum Patescibacteriota; class Minisyncoccia; order UBA6257; family UBA9933; genus UM-FILTER-39-64. Next base: position 1,334 of record CAYIWD010000027.1, on the reverse strand, counting down.
ATGGCGTGAGCCGAAAAATTTCCCGCGATACTTTGAGAAATTTGCTTGAAAAAGACGGCATAGAAACCAGGCCTTTTTTCAGTCCGTTGTCTAAATTGCCGATGTATCGCAAGGAACGGCATTTGTCTAATTTAACGGCTTATAATCTTTCTAAAAACGGTTTAAATCTGCCAAGCAGCACGACTTTGACTGAATCTAATGTTAAATTCGTCTGCCAGGCGCTTAAAAAACACTTATTATGATTCTTGTTTTGGCGACTGATGTTTTCTCCACCGGAGGAATCCAACGCTATATTCGTTATCAAATTAATGCTTTGCGGTCAATTGATTGGCTCGGGAAGATTGTCGTTTTTTCGCTTTGGCCGAAAAATCAGAGTGATTTGTTTGAAGAATATTTTGAAGTGGATTATAAAGGCAAGGGCGCTAATTTTTTTTCAAAAATTATCTTTTCGCTGAAAGCCGTAAAGACCGCCTTAAAAGAAAAACCTGATTTAATTTTGTGCAATCATATAGGCCTGACGTTTTTAGCGCGATTAATTAAAAAATTAACCGGCGTTCCTTATCTCGTTAACGTTTACGGCTTGGAAGTTTGGAGCGGTTTAAATAAAAGCGGAATAAAAGGGTTAAGGGAAGCGAAAGCGATTATCGGCGATTGTAAATTCACCCTTGAATACGTCAAAAATAATTTTGATATCAACGATGATAAAATGTTTCTACTTTATGATTGCGTTGATATTGATAAATTTTTAGCTAAATCAGTTCCGTCTGAAATTTATGATAAATATGGTATACCAAAAAACAAAAAAATAATTTCGGTTGTCGGCCGTTTGGTTTATGACAAGGGGCAGAAAACATTAATTGGCTTTTTGAAATTCCTGCCGGAAGAAATAATTTTATTAATAGTGGGCGGCGGGCCGCGGCTGGAGGAATGGAAAAATCTGGCTGTGGTCGAAGGAGTTTCCGACAGAGTAATTTTTACCGGCCGGGTGTCGGAAGATAATTTTATCTATATGTATAATATTTCTGACTTGGTGATTTATTTGAGTGAATTTAAAAAAAATGAAGGAGGTGGTTTACCCTTGGTTTTAATTGAGGCCTTAGCTTGTGAAAAGCCGATTATAGCGAGCGATGAAGATGGCGCTTACGAGGCGGTTAAAGACGGATTTAACGGCTTTGTGGTGCCGGCACGGGATAAAGAAGTGATAGTTAGCAAAATCAAATATCTTTTTTCTAATCCCTCGCTTTTAAAACAAATGGGTAAAAGTGGCCGTCAATATGTTAAAGAAAATTTTTCATTTGAAATCTTTCGTAAAAAACAAGAAATAATTCTTAAAA
>CAYIWD010000026.1:784-8031 GCA_964367055.1 uncultured Candidatus Saccharibacteria bacterium | reverse complement strand
GGAGTATCAATAATATTTATTCTTTGCTCATGAGATTGACGAATTTTTTGTTTTTCGTCTTCACTTGTGGCACTGCTTAAAAGATAAGTCGGCGTCCAAAAACAAGTCGTGGCTGCAGCCGTAATTGTAATTCCCCTTTCTTTTTCCTGTTCCATCCAATCCATAATCGCCTCGCCCTCATGAACTTCGCCGATGCGATGAGAAATTCCTGTGTAAAATAAAATACGCTCGGAGACCGTTGTCTTACCAGCGTCAATGTGAGCAATTATTCCTATATCTCTGTATTTTTCAAGCGGGTACTGCCTCATAATCCTATCTTGCAAAGTGTGCAAAAGCACGATTAGCTTCCGCCATTCTGTGAATGTTTTGTTTTTTCTTTATTGCTACGCCTTCGTTTTTGGAAGCGCTGATTATCTCTGTTGCTAATTTTTCCGCCATTGGCTTGCCCTTGCCTCCACGCGCCGCATCAATAATCCAATGACAGGCTAAGAAAAATTTTCTTTCCGGCCTGACTTCTCTCGGCACTTGATAATTAGCACCGCCAACTCTTTTAGAAACAACCTCTATTAGGGGAGAGGCGTTCTCAATCGCTTTTTCAAAAACCGCCAGCGGTTCCTGTTTGGTTTGCTCCTGGATATTTTCAAAAGTTTTATATAACAATTTTTCCGCCACTGATTTTTCGCCTTTACTCATCAAATAATTAATAAATCTGCCAACTGCTAAACTGTTGTGTTGAATATCCGGCTGATAAAATTTTTTGTATTTTCTCTTTTTACGCATCGCTTATTGTTTCGGTCTTTTTACGCCATATTTACTCCTCTCTTGTTTTCTTCCTTCGGTTCCAGCGGTGTCTAAAACACCTCTCACAATATGGTATTTAACTCCGGGCAAATCCTTTACTCTGCCGCCACGAATCAAAACAATTGAGTGCTCCTGAAGATTATGGCCTATGCCCGGGATATAAGCTGTCACTTCCATTCCATTTGTTAATCTTACTCTCGCCACTTTCCTTAAAGCGGAATTCGGTTTTTTTGGAGTAGTGGTAAAAACCTTTAAACACACGCCTCGTTTAAAAGGTGAGTTAGAATAAACTGGCCGATTTTTTATCGGATTAAAATAATAACTCAAAGCCGGCGCCTTGGTTTTTTTCTTGGTGCTTTTGCGGCCGTATTTAATTAATTGTCTAATTGTGGGCATGCCAAATTTATTAAAATTTTACGAGCCGAGCGAAGTCAAATTTTATTATAAATTTGAGCACCCCGACCGCGGTCGGGGTCCTCGATTTTGTAAATTCGCTTCGCTCATACAAAATCGGGAAAAATAAATCCCTGTTGGGCTTATAAATAATAACAAAACTGATCAATATTTGTCAATCTTATTTTCAATCCATAAGTATTCCCGTGTTTTAACAGCCCCAAATAAGAGTTTAGCGTTTCATTCGCGGGGTTTTGCTCAATCTTTTTGAACATCCGACTTTTTGTACTTGTTCTTAGCACCCGATGGTCTAAAAAATTTACCCAGCCCAAGAAATCAACGCCTGAAGTAAGGGTTTTGATAAAAATCTTTTCTGGATGAAGTTCAAGTTTAAAGCGAGTTTTCAAAAAATTCTGAATTGGAGTTATTAAACCAGCAAGCCAATCTCTGATGAAATAGGGAAAATGATTGGCGGCTGGATAAGGGGAATACAAAGCAAAACTCTCGCCAGATAGCGAGAGAAACACAAGGAGTTTCAAGAGAAAACGCGGTTGCCATCGCACCACTCGTTCGGGTTCGCGACCGAGTTCGCATTCACATTCCAGCCATCGCCATTCCAGTTCACGTTCACAGCGCGGAGCTCTCGTGCCAAAAGCCATCTACGCCACTGCCCATTGAATACTCTCTGGGCTGTATCTTACTCGGGACTTCAAAGTCCGCCAGCTTTTGACACCAATTCCTGTATTTTTTGAAAGATTGATTTTACTCTCTTATGCAAGACGTATCCGGCATAACTCTGATAAAAATAATCTTAGATTTATGGCGGAAAAGCCGTGACCGTTCCGCATTTTCATAAATCCAAATTTATTATACCAAATTTAATTTCAAAACAAAAAGCCCTTGGTTCGTAAACAACCGAACCAAGGGGCTAAGGGTTAAAGAACTAAAACAAGGCAAGGGCAAAAGGGTTTAAGCGTTACAGGAATTGCAAGAGAAAACGCGGCGGCCATCGCACCACTCGTCCGGGCTCGCGACCGAGATCGCACGCACATCCCAGCCAACGCCATCCCAGTCCACGCGCACAGCGCGGAGCTCTCCATTGACATCACGAACATAGAAAATGTTCGCGTAGCCATTATTGAGCAATGCGCCGTCTTCGCCGTTCGGCTGCGTCGCCATCAAGTGAAAAATTTCGGCGAGGGCGGTTTCGGCGGCATTGCCGAGCTCAGCCAGAATCGGGCGGTCAACCGAGGACTTCAACAATTTCGCGTAGCGAAGCTGCGTCCCCGGCTTCGGTTTCTCAACCTTGCCAAGGAACCGTTCCGAAAAGTTGCTCCCGACATAAGAAATTTTCACGGGAGCTTTGCGGCCGGTATTCACGATGAAATTTTCCTTGGCCACAAATTTTTCGGTGACAGGCACAGCGACCGTACCAAGAACCTCAAGTAAATCGCTCTTGGACATCTCCGGCACGAGCACGCCGCGAAGCACCTTGCGCAAGCTATCCTGATTCTCAATCCACTCTTGCGCGACCGTGGAATCGAGATCGTCCGGAAGAGAGCGAAGCACTGCTCCGGCAAACTCCCTAAACTGCCCAGTTGACATTGTTGAGGCGGTACCCATAGGTGTTTCCTCCTTTGTGTTAGATTTGCCGCGTCATTGCAGCTCTTAAATTCGCTAGATTTAGCGGACCTAAAAGCTGCAATGATTAGTAAGCATTTTATGTAGTTTTTAATTTTCAATTTTCTGCTTCTATTTTAGCATAAAAAGAGCCGCCTGTCAATAGGCACGGGTAATGTCCACACACATATTGCACTTTTTGGATAAGCTAAGGGCATATGAAAATCATGCCCAAATCAACAAAAGAAGAAAAACTTAGATGGATTAAGCCGATATTAGACAAGGAAATATCCATCAGAAATATGGTCAAGGTCTGCCCCTTTTCAGAAAGATCGCTGAAATATTGGCTGGCTGATTACCGAATGTTTGGAATAGACGGCCTAGAAAATAAATCAAGGAGGCCAAAAACCAATTCAAGAGAAACACCGATAAGGATCAAAGAAAGAATAATTGAATTGAGAAAAGAGAAGAACAAGTGTGCTTTGAAGCTGAAGTGGAGTTTGGAAAAGGAAGGAATCATAGTTCATAGAAATACTATTCAGAAAATAATCAAAAAGGAGGGATTAGTAAGAAAATACAGGGTTAGGAAATTGAAATATAAATATGCAAAAGTTCCCCTTAGCCAAGGAGAATTGGTGGAGATAGACGTCAAATATGTGCCAGATCTGGTAGGAAACAAACAATATTATCAATTCACGGTCATTGACTGCGCCTCGAGATGGAGATATTTGAAAATCTATGATGACTACTCAAATTTCCATTCAATAAGATTTCTTTGGGAATTGATTGAAACTGCTCCGTTTCGAATACGGGCGATTAAGACAGATAACGGCAGCAATTTTACCAACCGATACACTGGCTATTTGAAAAGCTCTGATCCGATAAATCCCAGGCTTCATGGTTTTGATATCGCCTGCCAAAAATACAATATCATCCATTATTTGATTGATCCGGGAAAGCCTTCTCAAAACGGCAAGGTGGAGAGAAGCCATCGGGAAGATCAAGAAAAGTTTTATGAAATGAACACATTCAAAGACTTGGAGGAATTGGAAACAAAGATAAAAACGTGGAATAATGATTACAATAATTTAGAGCACTGCGGACTAGATGGACTGTCGCCGAACGAATTCCTTAGGTTGTCCGAGGTGCAAAATGTCTGTGGTTAAAACACACGGAAAAATCCTCATATTAACTGGGTTTTTTATTATTTTGACAGCCCGACTTTTTTCTCAAGACGGTTCACTCTTTTATAAAGATTTGTAATTTGAATATCGTATTGCCTCGCTGCCTTAATTAACGGCGGAATAGTAATCTTAATTTTTCTATCCAAAGTCATTTTTTCATTTTTTGTTGCCTGTTTTTTCATATTTTCATGATAAGTCTGTCCACAAATTCGTCAAATGAGATCCGCTAAGTGTTGTGCTATAGCACAACACTTATATAGTGAAACTTTACTTTGAATACCCCAAATACAAGAGCAGCGGGCTGGCGATAAAAATTGATGAATAAGTGCCGACAATAACGCCAACTAAAAGAGTCAAAATAAAATAATGTAAGGTTATAGGCCCGAAGAAAAATAAAGCTACAAGCACCAAAACCAAAGTCAAAGAAGTATTAACTGACCGGCTAAATGTCTGGTTGACGCTGGAATTAATAACCGTCGCCAAATCAAAACGGCCCCTTTGTAGCATAAGATTTTCCCGAATTCTATCAAAAACCACAATGGTATCATGAACAGAAAAACCCATTACCACCAGTAGCGCCACCACAAAATTAGTGTCAATTTCCACTCCCAATTTCCAGCCCAAAATCGCTAAAAGTCCGGCTGGAATAGTGATATCGTGAAAAAGCGTCATTAAAGTGATAATTCCGTATTTCCACGATTTAACCGGATAAGAAACTTTTCGGAAAGCAAAAGCAATATATAAAGAAATGCCTAAAATTACCAAACCGATTGCCCAAAAAGCTCTGGTTTTAAGTTCCTGGCCTATTGCCGGACCAATATTCTGGAAACTTAATTCTTCTGTTTCTCCGAATTTTGTTTTAATCGCTTCTAAATAAAATTGATGTTCTTCTTCAGAAATATGCGGCAAACGGACTAGAAAACTCTGATTTTCCGCAGGGAAAATAATAGCATTTTTAACTCCTAAATCTGTCTCAAAAAATGCTTTTAAGTTGTTGGTTGTCAGTTGTTGGCCTGCCTGCCGGTCAGGCAGGTTGTTTGTTGTTCGCAGCTGCCACAATGTGCCGCCGTTAAAATCAATGCCCTGTTGAAAACCAAAAACAATAATCGCAATAAAAGCGCTTAAGACCAAAAGCCCGGAAATTGTTAAATATATTTTACGATGACCAATTATATTCATAATGTTAATCACTTCGTGAATGTCCTTAACAACGTTCTTGTTATTGTAATCGCTGAAAACATTGAAATTAAAACACCTATCAGTAGCGCCAAAGCAAATCCTTTAATAAAACTTGTCGTGAAATAATACAAAATAACCGAGGTAATTATTGTGGAAATATTGGAATCTCTAATTGATGGCCAAGCCCTTCTAAATCCCTCTTCAATCGCCGCCACTTTTGTTAATCCTTTTTTTATTTCTTCCTTGGTTCTAGCGAAAATCAAAATATTGGCGTCAACCGCCATGCCAATGGAAAGAATAAAGCCAGCAATGCCAGCCAAACTCATTGTGATACCAAGTTTAAAAATCGCGGCGGTAAGTATTATATAAATAATCAAAGCCACCGAAGAAAAAATGCCTAATTTTCCGTAATAAATCAGCATAAAAAGAATGACAGCTAATGTTCCAATAATTCCGCTGTAAATGGCTTTTTTCAAAGATTCCTGGCCTAAGCTGGCGCCGATTGTTTGTTGGCTAATGATTTTAATTGGCGCAGGCAAAGCACCAGCATTAAATCTTTGAACCAATTGCTTGGCCTCATCGCGAGTGAATCTACCAGTAATTTGAGCTTTACCGCCAGAAATTTTTTCCTGAACAGTTGGCATTTCAATTAAATTATCATCCAAAAAAATTGCCAAGGGCTTGCCTACATTTTTCACGGTCAAGTCCTCAAAAATTTTCGCGCCATCGCTCGTAAATTGAATATTAACTTGGGGAGCGCCGGTAGTAGAATCAAAATCAATTTGCGCGCTTTGGACATAACGGCCGGTTAAGGTTGTTGGAATAAACTGATATTGCTGTCCCCCTGATAGAGTTGAAGTTGCTTGGGTTGGCAACTGAACTACTTCCCGAAAATCCAGCATCGGGGTCTCACCTATCATCTTTATGGCTTGATTGATATCTTTAATTCCGGCCAGCTCAACAATCAAACGATAAGAATTACCCTCTTTGGCTGTTACCACTTGCGGCTCGCTCACGCCAAATAAATTTACCCTGCGTTCAATTACATCTCGCAATCCCGCCATCACCGAATCCCTTTCAGCAGCATTAACTTGCGACATATCAACTTCATAAGTAAGATTGGTGCCGCCAACTAAATCAAGCCCTAAACGCCAAGGGCTAAATTTATTGCCCAGCCATTTGGGATAAATAAAAATCCCGGCCGCAATGGCGAGAAAAATAATGCCAACTAATAAAATTGAGGAATATTGCTTGGACATAGTTAAGCCACTAGCCATTAGGGATTAGCCAATAGGACGAATTTTATTTATTTAATTGATTATAAATTATAAAAATCAAAAGTCAAATTCCCAAAATTTTCAAGCACTCAAGAGAAAAGTTTTTTTGTGACCAAAAAAGACGCTATTTGTTTTTTTGCAAATATTGAGTCCATCGAAAAAGCAACAATGCAACCACATCTTGCGCAATCTGCCTTATTTCCAATAACGCAGGGCAATTTTCTATTTCCCATCGGGTCAAAACAAATAACCGCTTTTGGCACAAGACAATTAGAAGTGATTCTTTCTGAATTTTTTGAAAGCATTGACTCTAAAATTGGCTTTGAATTAAGTAAAAAATTACCGTATTTTTTCTTTAATTCAATCAATTTTAATACAATTTCATCTCGTTTTTTCCAGTCTAACCATAAGTCATCTTCAATTCCTGCAATGGGGGTATAAAAATCAAAATTTATACCTTCAATTTTTGTTTCTTTCCATTCTTTTATTAAATCATCAATACAATAATAATTTTCATTATTTAAAACGCAGGCTATATTAACATGAATATCTTCCCGATTGGCATTTCTTTTAGCTCTGTCGTAATTTCCAGCTCCCCTGATTTTTTCATAGTATTCTTTTGTACCGTCAATAGAGATATTAAAAACGCAATTGTTCCAACTTGGTAATTCAAGCGAGCCATTAGTTACAACCATATTAAAAGGAAATAGTTTTATTCCTTCTTCAACTACATTTTTTCTCAACAACGGTGGGGGCGCCCCGCCCCGGGGGGGGGGGGGGTGGGGGGGGGGGG
>CAYIWD010000026.1:0-774 GCA_964367055.1 uncultured Candidatus Saccharibacteria bacterium | reverse complement strand
TTTTCTCAACAACGGTTCCCCCCCCCACCCACGAGGCCTGAATAATAGACGGATTATTAGTTCTAATTTCTTTTATCTTATTAATTAATTCTTCATCACTTAATTCTTTTTGATAATTTTGCTGAAAAAAATAACAATGTCTGCATCTTAAGTTACACTTATTTGTAACATCAAAAGATGCTGCCACCGGAAACTTAAAACCGCCGATGAGACCTTTTACAAAATAATATCCAAGTTTAATAAAATTGTTCATAATATTATTATTTGCATCTTATATTAAAAAGGCTTCAACGTCTATGTAACCATTCGCGCAAATTAGACCATAAATTCAATCTTATAAGGCTAAGCCTCGTAAAGTTATATTAGTCATTATTTTTCCGATCGGTAAAAAAATGATTAAAACTAAATGAAGTGGTAGAAATAGTGTTATGATGCATCATAACACTATGACATGTCATAGTGCGGATCTTAAAAGCAGAAAATTTTATTTTTCAAAACCACCAACCAATAAATTAAAAGCAGAAAATCTTTTTTGAATTATGGCGAGCAAGTTGTTTGAGAAAAGTGTCTCGCAGGCCGAGCGGGCATGGTGCGAGCGAACGAAGTGAGCGAGAGAGCGAGGCCGAGAGCAAGCGCAAATTCCTCGCTGGGGAATTTGATAGCGTCTTTTCGAGAACAACTTGCGAGCCAAAAAAAGATTTTCTGCTCAAGAGCACATTCCCCACCCGCAACTCTGACACTTAATACAGCCCTCTTGTTTTACTAAAGGCATCT
>CAYIWD010000025.1:449-9076 GCA_964367055.1 uncultured Candidatus Saccharibacteria bacterium | reverse complement strand
CCTGTCCAATTTATCCAAATTCGCCATTCATTAGAAAGGAAATCTGCGTCTCCGTGGTACTTCTGAAAACAAGTAATTTGATTAATAGTACTCAAAAACTGCCGACAAGCATTACCTTCATCATTTCCGGGAAAAGAATTATAAATTGCAATATTCGGCTCTTTGCAACTGCCTAATGAAAAAATATAAGATTGGCACTGGCCAGAAAGATAACTGATTTCCGAACGTGAAGTTGTCGGACAAATCTGCGGAAGGGATGGATTGAAACTATAATTATTAGCTAAGTAGCCGGTACATTTATTTAGACGAAAATTTACATTAACCGGACTTCTATTGCTATAAATATTTATATTAGCGTTTCCTGAAATAATGATATTCTCTTCTGGCGATGGTCCGTAGAATCCAAGGGGTGCATAAATATTAACTGCTTGCGGGATAATAAATCCACCATGATTAGTTTTTATATTCCAGCCGGTGATATCGATTTTTTCACCGGCAGGCAGGTAAGCGTAAAGTTGAAATTGCGAAGGATAATTGGAATAATACGAAGCGTAAGCCGAAGAAATTTTTACTTTCTGAAAATAAGGAGAAAGTTGCAGCCGAGTATAACCAGAAGGAATTAAATAATCAGGAATCTGTGTCGATTGAGAAGAGATTACGGTTGTTGGAGAATTAATATAGTTCGGAGTAATTGGCGCTAGGGGAGCACTATATTGAAAACCCAAAAAACCACTATTAGAATTAGTTGGAAAAACTTTTTCTTGCGGACCGCCTTGAAAAATTTGCGGCGGATGAGAAAAGAAATAAATACCAATACCAACTACCACTATTAAAAACAAAACTACTTTAATAAAATTAGCCATCATTGACGACGATATTAATTAATCTATTTGCTACAAAAATTATTTTTTTAACACCCTTATCTTTGAGCCAGGTTTTAATCTTTTCTTGAGACAAAGCAAGAGCTTCAGCCTCTTTTTGGGAAATATTTATCGCTGCGGAAATTTTATCTCTGACTTTGCCGTTAATCTGAACGACAAGTTCAAATTTATTTTCTCGAATTAAATCCGCTTTATATTGGGGCCATTTTTCTTTATGTATACTGGTTTTATAATCTAATTTTTCCCAGAGTTCTTCGGTAATAAAAGGCGCAAAAGGAGCCAAAATTTTTAAAAATGTTTCCCAGATTTCTTGGGAAATATCTTTTAAGCTATAACATTCATTTATAAAAATCATTAAACTGGAAACAGCGGTGTTAAAATTCATTAATTCAATGTCATCGCTGACTTTCTTGATAGTTTGATGAAGCGTTTTTTCTAAATTACGATTCTCAACTTTATTTGAGATATTTTTATTCTGCGAAATTTCCCACACTTTTCCCAAAAAACGAGAGCAGCCGCCTAAACCGCGAATATCCCAATTAATGGCTTGGTCAAACGGCCCCATAAACATTTCGTAAAGACGAAAAGCATCAGCGCCAAATTTACTGACAATATAATCAGGATTAACAATATTGCCCTTAGATTTAGACATTTTTTCTCCGCTTTTCCCTAAAATTAATCCATGAGAAGTGCGCTTTTTATAAGGTTCGCTTACCGGAACAACACCGATATCATAAAGAAATTTATTCCAAAAACGAGAATATAAAAGATGTAGGGTCACATGTTCCATTCCACCGTTATACCAATCAATAGGCGCCCAGTATCTTAATTTTTTCATTGAGGCAAATTTTTTATTGTTATGCGGATCACAATAGCGCAAAAAATACCAACTGGAGCCAGCCCAATTCGGCATTGTATCGGTTTCTCTTTTTGCCCTACCTCCGCATTTTGGGCACTTAGTATTGACCCAACTCGTAATTGCCGAGAGCGGCGATTCGCCTGTGTTGGTCGGTTTATAATTTTTTACCTCAGGCAATTTTACAGGCAAATCTTTTTCTGGCACAGGGACTTCTCTGCATTTATCGCAAAAGATTATTGGGATTGGTTCGCCCCAATAGTGTTGGCGCGAAAAAATCCAATCGCGAAGATGATATTGGATTTGTTTTTTTCCGCCGACGAATTTAGTAATTTCTATTTTGGCTTTTTCGGAAATCATCCCATTAAATTTTCCAGAATTTACTAAAATCCCCTCGCCTTCATAATATTCAACATTCGCGTTAACGACTTTTATAATTGGAAGTTTATAAATTTTGGCAAAATCATAATCTCTTTTGTCATGAGCCGGCACTGCCATAATCGCGCCCGTGCCATAGGAAGATAAAATATAATCTGCCACAAAAATTGGAATTTCTTTTTTATTCGCAGGGTTAATTGCTTTTATGCCTTTCAGTTCAACGCCGGTTTTATTTTTTGCTTCACTTACTCTCTCTTGTTCTGATTTACGTTTTGCTCGAAGAATATATTTTTTAACTTCCCCTAAATTCTTAATTCTTAATTCTAAATTCTTAATTAAAGAATGCTCTGGCGATAAAACCAAATAAGTCGCACCAAAAAGCGTATCTGGTCTGGTCGTAAAAACTTTAATTCTGAATTCTGTTTTTGCCCGCGGCAAATCCCCGGAGGGTCTATTTTTAATTTTAAATTCAATCTCGGCACCCCGAGATTGCCCTATCCAATTTCGCTGCTGGATTTTTATCTTCTCCAAATAATCAACATTTTCTAAATCTTCAAGGAGTTTATCGGCATATTTGGTTATTGCCAAAAGCCATTGCTCTTTTTCTTTTTTTACAACCGAGGCGCCGCAACGTTCGCATTTGCCACCTATCACTTCTTCGTTTGCTAAGCCGATTTTACAAGACGGGCACCAGTTAATCGGCATTTTCTTTTTGTAAGCCAAACCATGTTTATAAAACTGCAAAAAAATCCATTGAGTCCATTTATAATATTTGGGGTCAGTGGTGTTAATCTCCCTATCCCAATCAAAAGAAAAACCAAGAGATTTAAGTTGCCGCCTAAAAGTATCGGTATTTTTTTTGGTAACAATTTTTGGATGAATGCCCATTTTAATGGCATAATTTTCCGTCGGCAAACCAAAAGCATCCCAACCAATAGGATACAAAACATTATAGCCCTGCATTCGACGCTTGCGGCTAATAATATCCATTGCTGTGTTGCTTCTGACATGACCTACGTGTAAGCCGTCGCCCGAAGGGTAAGGAAATTCTATAAGAGCATAAAATTTGGGTTTTTTTGAAAAATCTTTAGCAGCGTAAATTTTATTTTTTTCCCAAATTTTTTGCCATTTTTTTTCAATACGTTGAAAATCAAACATAAATTCATCAGCGAAGTTTAAATGTTATGCTAAAATTAAATTTTCCGTCAGGCGCCAAAGTAACGCTAGATAAAGCAAAATTAACTTCGGTAAATTGCGGCGCGCTCTCTACTTTATTTTTAAAATCAATAATTGTTTGCTCATCGGCTGCCTCACCGTTAAATAAAATAGGTGAACCAACCGATTGAGTAAAAATTCTTTTAATAACAATATTTTCGCCGGCTAAATTTTTAATTTCTTCAAAAAATGGAGACCAACTATAAATTTGTTCTTTAGCGTTAAGAGCTAAACCCACTCGAGCATTGAAATTTTCTGCCTGATTTTGAAGTTCGTTAACTTTCCCTTCAGCCGGTAGATTAACAAGATTGGCCAATTGATTATCTAAAGAATCAATAGTTTTAGTCAGAAAAATTTCCGTAACAACAAAAGCGGCTAAAATGAAAGAAAAAGAAGTTAAAATGATGTTCCGCCAGAATTTAATAAAATTGATAGTTTGTTGCTGATGAAATTCTTCTTCCGTGCCTGTGCTGGCTAAAGATATAAGAGTATCTTTGGAGCGAGGAATTAAACCTCTTAAGGCCGAGCCTAAAGCAATAAACCAATCAGAAGTAATTGATGGCAATTGACTATTTTTCACCGACCATAACGGCAAAACCATTTTTTGAACTGAAAGATGGAAATTTTCCGTGATAATCTGAGATAATTTTTCTTCTAAAGCCGGGGTGGCTAATAAAAAGGTGCTAATGTCAACATCGGGCCAATGGCTGCTGGAAAAATTTAAAATCTTTTGTGTCTCGGAAATAATAATCTCTTTGATAACAGACAATGAAATTTGTTTATTGTCCGAAGAAGGCCAAATAATAAAGTGATTAAAATATAAATTGTGATTTTTAATAAGAGCAAAGCCTAATCCGCTACTCGTAAGGTGCGAAAGGAGGAAAGAATTAGGTAAATTTGGCAATTCTAAGGTCAGACGGCTAATAGCCAAACTTGAAAATTCAATGGCTGTTACCACAAAATTTGCCGCCTTCAAACATCCAACCATATCATCAATAATTTTATTACTAGCAAAAGCTCCTAAAATTTCCAATTGACCGCCATTATTGGGATTTTCTCCAACTTGCTGCCAATCTGAATAAGCCGAAGCGAAATCCATAGGAGAAATCATTTGCAAATTAAGCTTAGCCGCTTCTTCAATATTATCAATTGCCACGAGAGGCAAATTAAATACCTGGCTATAAACATTGCTGTCAGAAATATTAATAACGGCGTAAATCTTTTTTTTCTTTTTGGGAGTGATTTGTGAATGGAGATTAAGTAAGGCGGATTTAAAATCCTCTTTATTTTTAACTTTTCCCTCTTTAACAACTCCAGCTGCTAAATTCACCGACGCGGAAACGAAAACTAACTTATTTTCTCTGGCAAGAATAAATCTTATAACTGAATCACTGATTTCTAAGCCACCAATAGCGGGCTGAGGGTTAAGGATATTTAAAATTTTTTTAAGCATAAATTTAAAATTATAACGCTGTCTCTTTTTCTGACTCCAACTTTACTTCGCCGGTTAAATTATGGACATTAATAATTGCCCGAATCTTACGCTGTTTATTAAAAGACACGCCCAAAGAATCAATTTGAAATTTATCGGCGCCAGCGCAAGTATCTTTACAAACCGTAATTTGCGCTGAATAACTTCCGACATTTAAAGTATAAGGATTGGGACTGGGGTTAAAATTTTTGTCTCGAACAATTCTAAGCAATGCGTCTTGCGTTCCTGATTGCGCCGCGGCCAGCGCCTCTTCTGATAATTTTACTCCAAAACTGCTTTGGCTTAAATAGTAAGCAATAAAAACGCCGGCAATGCCGATTTCCGCAATTAGTCCACCAATAAGTAAAATTACCGGTAGAACAGCAACACCGCCATTCCTAAATCGAAACTTACTTGCCCGCCGAACCTGCCTGCCGACAGGCAGGACTTTTAAGGTAGGCGGGGAACATGAAACATGAAACATTTAACTTAAGGATACAAAAACCGACGGCAATAATCAATAACTAAATTAGGGAGCCGTTTTGAACAATTTTGGTTTGCTAATTTAATTACAAGTACAAACCCCAGCAGCGTTTACCACGCTCGAACAATAACCCAATGTTTTACCGTCTGGTTTCCAACATACCGCGCGGTTTTCCAAACCACCGCTATCAACCATTACATTACCATTAACTTCTAATCTTGCGGATGGATTCGTCGTCCCGATGCCGACGTTGCCGTTATTTTTGATAACCATCCGTATCTGTCCCACCGATGAACCATCCGGTGTGGTCAAAAATTCAAATCTTGTTGGATAATCGTTTACGCCAGGTGTGCCGTCCATTGTAACACCCATTGTCGCAATTCGGGGAGTAAAACTACCCCCATAATAGCCGCGCCAGTTAATAAGCCCAAGCTGGGTAGTTGATAGAACATTTGCTGGGCTACTCGGACTACCTTTGGCTCTAAAAAAATCAATGTCTGCTTTAGCACCATCACTAGTGTCCATACTAACTAGGGCTAGATCCCTGTTGGCGCCTGAAAGAATAAGAGTATTCCCGGGGTCAGGGTTCGTCCTGCCCGTATCAAACGTGCTCGGTGGAAAAGAACCAATATCTCCAATTATCACCCTTCCTTGGCCAACATAGACATTGCCATTCGCGTCAATTCTCATTCTTTCTGAACCGGCCGCGCTAAAACCCAAAATATCTGCACCAGCTCGAAATAGACCCAAACCAGTATTGTTAGAAAAAGTATAAGAAGGATTAGCAGATGAACCATCAGACATTATAATTTTTTGCCAAGGCGCGCCAATTTGACCAAGATTAAAATTATAAGTTCCGCCAGGCACCACATCTGAATCAAAAGTGGCAGCGGAAACTCTGGCAATCGCAGATTGCAGATTACGCTGAACTTTAGATTGAGGGTTATTGCTGTTGTAAGTCATTTGCATATCAATAGATAAAGTATCGTGACCAGGATATTGAGTAAATTTTTGTAAATTAAAAGCGTTAACAATCACACGATCGCTCGTTAAATCAGAGATATTAGAAGTGCAGTTATTAGCATTAATTGCATCAGGGCCTTCAGCTAATTTTATGACGCCACTTACCAAATAAAGACAAGTTGGGTCTTTAGCTAAATCCTTCATTCTCAATTTTAATGTGGAAGTGGTAATACCGGTGCTAATTTCGATATTAGAAGATTCCCTGACTAATTGTTGAAGCCGTTGCATTACAAAATTCAACTGACCGGTAACCTCAGTTGAAGCTGATTCTCTCTGATTTACCCTAGTCATAATTAATAAAATGTCGACAACTAAACCTGCGATAACCGCAAAAATACCGACATAAATTAAAAGTTCAATTAGAGTAAAAGCATTTTTCTTCATATCTATTTTAATAATACATTCTCAAAAATTTAATTCAACACCTGTTATGCACAACCTAGAATAATTATTTATTTACTATAATTAATTATTACGTCATCTACTCGCGGGCTTTGAGTGGCGCCGGGACTAAAAGATAAAAAGATTTTATAGCGAAAAAAACGATGGTTGTTATGATGAGCTAAATTAACCTGAATTGGAATATTGGGGCCGGTCGGCGTGTAATAAGTAGTATTTGTGCCATCGGGCCCTTTATAATTCCAGGTGGTTGGCGTTGAAATAGAATCGGAAGCAATCTGAAACTGAACATTGGCTGAGACTACTTGAACGCCTTGCCACATAATAGTGTTAATGGCAACGCCGGTTGAGATACTAATATCAAAAATAGAAGAAGTCAGCTCTGCGCTTG
Source organism: uncultured Candidatus Saccharibacteria bacterium (assembly GCA_964367055.1). Taxonomy (GTDB): domain Bacteria; phylum Patescibacteriota; class Minisyncoccia; order UBA6257; family UBA9933; genus UM-FILTER-39-64. Next base: position 1,978 of record CAYIWD010000025.1, on the reverse strand, counting down.
ACAAAGAAGGAGCCGAAATTGAGCCAGCGGAAGTTGTATAATCGATATTGCTTGAATTGGCGAATTTATTATTTTCTAAAGTAATCGGGCCCTCTTGACCTGAACCGCCAGACCAATCAGATTGTACAAAACTGCGATTTTGATAACGGGTTATATATTGAGTTCTTGATAAACTATGGTTATCGCCCCACGAAATTACAACAGTTATTTTTTGAGTAGATAAATCTTCAGTGCCGCCACTTTGAACTATATCACCGGAAGCATCACGATTTACGTTTTCAACATAAAAATAACGATTAAATAACCGATTAACAACGCCTGGAGCAACGTAATCTTGTTGAATCTCTGCTTGCGAAAGGGCGCGTTTGTATATATGAAATTCATCAATAGTGGCACCGATATATCTGGTGCCCTGAAGAACGCCTATTTGAAGAGGAGCGGTTCCGTTAAGGTTTGTATAAAAATAACCCCTAGATCCAGCGACGCTGCCATCGATATACATTGAAAGTGCATGATTTTGCCTCACAATCGCAATATGATGCCAGCCGTTAGACAAGAACGGCGAGTAAAGACTCGTCGCGATTCCGCTGTCATTGACAATCTGAAACCACATCTTATTGGTAGCCAAACTTTCTCTCATTAAAGCCCAGCTTTTGGGAGGAGGCCCAACAGTAGACATACCCTTGTTAATTATACCTGCCCAGTTTTGACCGCTTCCAAAAATTGGAAACTTCATCCAGAGAGAAATTGTGAAATCACTGGTTCCAAAGTGAAGGCCTTCTGAATCATTGATAGTTACAGAATCATTTATCCCGTCAAAACTTAAAGCACTGCCATATTTGCCCGCAGTCCAGGTTGGACCATTAGGACTATTAAGAGCACCGGTAGGATTATTGCCTGAAGAATCAGAGATTATTAGTCCTGACCCTTCGTCAAAAGGATAGTAAGCAAAAGATTGCAGCGTTGGATTCACGTATGGATCTCTTTCCATTAAACTCACAGGGTCAGCGCCTTCTGTAACAACAAAAGAAGAATCGTAGCGTTGTTGCGTATAATCATATACTTTGTTTTTATCTTCATTTATTTCTTCCTGGGATAGTACGCGGTTGTATATATGAAATTCATCAATAGTGGTTTTAGCATATCTATTGTCAGCAACGCCTATTTCAAGAGGAGCAGTTCCGTCAAGATTTACAGGAAAGTCTATGGATTTAATGAAGTTTCCATCAATATACATTGAAAATGTTTGATTTTGTCTGACAATCGCAATATGGTGCCAGCCATCAGACAAGGTCGGTGAGTCAAGACCTGTCGCGGCTGAAGCATCGTCGTTAATAATAGAAAAATTGAACTGATTGGTAGCATCATAGTGTCTAACTAATCCCCATCCTTTAGCAAACCCCATTGTTGACAAACCTTTATTAATTATACCATTCCAGACGTTTCCTCCAATGATTGGAAACTTTATCCACACAGAAATTGTGAAATCACTGGTTCCAAAGTGAAGGCCTTCTGAATCATTGATAGTT
>CAYIWD010000025.1:0-349 GCA_964367055.1 uncultured Candidatus Saccharibacteria bacterium | reverse complement strand
GATTATTGCCTGAAGAATCAGAGATTATTAGTCCTGACCCTTCGTCAAAAGGATAATAGGCCTCGTTAAATGTCGGAGTTAAATGATACGCATAATCTGACCCCTTATTTGAAATATTATAAATCGTTTGCCAATTCGATTGAGCTATCGTCTGAATTTGATCTATATATTCTTGAGCAAGATAAGAGGCCGCCTGAATATTTCTGGTTTCTAAATTGCTTCTTAAAATCGGGGGAATTGTCGTTACCGCCGCGCCAATTAGTATTGCGCCAACAGCCATCGCGATAATAATTTCAATTAATGACTGGCCATGAATATCTTTAAATTTAAAATTTGAAATTTTATGTTT
>CAYIWD010000024.1:1988-9374 GCA_964367055.1 uncultured Candidatus Saccharibacteria bacterium | reverse complement strand
TTTTGCCGCAAAAACTTTTCGTCTTTTTTGTTATTGGTTGTTAGAATTTTCATTTTTAGTTTTTGATTTTGAATTCCTCAAAATATTTGGGCGTGTCTTTTGTAACACCGTCATAAAATATCCACCTTTGTTTTGTATTTTTTTCCTTTCAGAAACATCTTTGGCAATTCTTAACAAGTCGTCGCTGCCGTGTTTTTTAGCCAATTTTATATAAAGCGATTTGTGTTTTTCGTCGTTCAATAATTGCGCGATAAGCAAGCCAGTTAATTGGAATTTTTTATACACGTGCGATTCTTTGCCCCGCTTTTTTAATATTTCTAAATATCCTTTTTCTATCATTCTATTTCGTCAGTTAACTATTCTAATATTCTTGAGAATATTAGAATAGTTTTAACTTACTTATGTTTATTTATTATTACCACAAATTCTCCTTTTAAATTATTTTTATCGCTTTCCAGAATTTTTAAAATTTCATCTGCGCTGCCGCGATAAATAGATTCAAATTGTTTGGTCAACTCTCTACAAATAGTGGCTTGATACTTAATACTTAATACTTGATACACTTTATTTAATTGTTTTAAGGTTTTTAAAATCCGATGAACTGATTCATAAAACACAACCGTATATTCCGCACTTACCACTTTCTTGAAAAACTTTTCCCGGCTTTTTTTAGCTGGCGGAAACCCCATAAAAATAAATTTATCAGATGGAAAACCGGAAATGCTTAAAGCTGTAATTAAAGCCGATGGACCGGGAATAGGAATAATTATAGAAGAGGGTAGGCGAGTGGTAATAATTTCCACTAATTTTCCGCCTGGGTCAGAAATTCCCGGAGTGCCAGCGTCAGTCACCAAAGCCAAACACTCACCCTGTTTTAATTGCTCTAAAATATAATCAATTTTTGAAATTTTGCTGTGCTGAAAATAGCTTATCAATGGCTTTGAAATATTATAATGGCTTAATAATTTTATGGTTTGGCGCGTATCCTCGCATAAAATCAAATCTGCTTGTTTTAGAATTTCCAAAGCCCGCAAAGTGATATCCTTGAGATTGCCGATTGGCGTTGCTACAATATACAAAATACCCATTAAAACATTATAATATGAAGCGGCTTTTTATTGCAATAAATTTACCTGATGAGGTTAAAAATAAGATAGATAAGATAATAAAGGGCTCTAACGGGGATTTTCGCTGGATACCGCCTAAAAACTGGCATTTGACTCTGGTTTTTTTAGGAAACCAGCCAGATGGAGCGATTATTCCGATTTTAGAATCAATAAAAGAAATAGTAAAAAACTTTCCCGCGCCAATGATTGAATTTGAAAAAATAATTTTAGCTCCGCCCAATAAACCGCCGCGAATGATTTGGCTAACCGGCCCAAGGGAAATATCAAAAATCCTCGGCGAAATAAAAATTAATTTGGAAAATAGCTTGATTGAAAATGGCGTTAGGTTTAAAATAGAAAATCGGCCGTTTAATAGCCATCTAACATTATGTAGATTTCCGAATCAATCGCTAATATCATTCGCGAATATTCGCGAATTTGATTCGAGATTGATTAGAGATTTAAATTTTACTCCTCAATCAATTGATTTAATGGAATCTCGCTTGAAGCGTACTGGCGCCGAATATGAAACTCTAACAAAATTTGATTTTACAAAATAAATTTGCTAACATTACTCTAATGTCAAAATTTTTCAAAAACCGATATTTTTTAATTGGCGTTTCAATTATTGTCGCTATCGCTTTAGCTGGCGGAAGTTTTTATTTCGGCTATCAAGAAGGCCAAAAAAATCCGCAAACTGTTCTTATCCATGGAGTAGCTAATTTAGAGCAAGGTAAATTAGAAGCAGTTGATTTTTCTCTATTCTGGGACGCTTGGCAGGCGATTAAAAATAAATATGTCAGTGCTAATAACCTTAATAATCAAGATTTGGTTTATGGCGCCATTTCCGGCTTAGTTGGGGCGTTAAAAGACGAAAATTCGGTGTTTTTCCCGCCCTCTGACGCTAAAAAGTTTAATCAAGACATTGCTGGCGAATTTTCAGGCATTGGCGCTCGAATTGACATTAAAGACGGCCAATTAATAATTCTTGCTCCGCTTAAAGATTCACCCTCGGAAAAAGCCGGACTTAGAGCTGGAGATGATATTTTAAAAATAGACGACAAAACGACAGAAGGATTGAGCGTTGATGATGCTGTAAAATTAATCAGAGGAGATAAGGGAACAACTGTAGTTTTAACAATCTTAAGGGGGGGCTGGACAGATTCAAAAGAAATTTCAATCATTAGGGACACGATTCAAGTTCCAACTATTGACTCAAAAATACTTGAAAACAACATCGCTTATATTCATTTATACAATTTTTATGAAAATGCGCCGTTGCTTTTTTATCAAACAGCCATAAACCTTGTTGGGAAAAATCCCAATGGCTTGATTTTAGATTTACGAGATAATCCTGGCGGGTATTTAGACGCTGCGATAAATTTAGCCGGCTGGTTTTTAAAGCCGGGAGAAAAAGTGGTCAGCGAAGAATTTCGCTCTCCGGAGCAAAATCAGGTTTTTACAAGCTATGGCAGCGGATTATTTAGAAACACGCCCATGGTGATTATAATTAATGGCGGTTCAGCTTCGGCTTCAGAAATTTTAGCCGGCGCTATTAAAGATGACCGCAGGGTAAAATTAATCGGTGACAAAAGTTTTGGCAAGGGCACAGTTCAGGAGCTTCAAACATTAAAAGACGGTTCAATGGTTAAAATTACTGTTGCCCACTGGCGTATGCCCGGCGGAGAACTAATCGATAAAAATGGTATAGAACCTGATTATAAAATCAGTTTAACCGACGATGATATTAAAGCCAACCGCGACCCGCAGCTAGATAAGGCAATAGAGGTTTTGAAATCAGAAATTAAATGAAAATAATTCTCCTTCAAGATATCAAAGATTTGGGTAAGAAATTCGATGTCAAAATTGTCAAAGACGGCTACGGACATAATTTTTTGTTACCGCAAAATTTAGCCAAAATCGCCACCGCTAAAACCATTAAAGAATTAGAAACGCGAAAAATTGCTTGGCAAAAAGAGGAAAATGAAATAAAAAATAAGCTTGAAACCCTCTCAAAAGAACTTCAAACAAAAGAATTTCATTTTATGTTAAAAACTGGAGAAAAAGGAGAGGTTTTTGGTTCAGTCGCTAAAAGCGACATCAAAACACGGATTTATACGGATGTGAAAACGGATTTACACGGATATTTACAGAACATTGAAATTAATTTGGATAAACCAATAAAAACACTTGGCTCTCACCAAGTGGAAATTAATTTGGGAAAAGGAGTAAAAACTTCAATAAAATTAATTATTGAACCGCTACAATCTTAACGAATCTTTTGTTGCCGTCAAAACGAGTTCTTCTTTTGGAAATAAATTTGACAACGCCTGGTTTTAAAGCGTATAAAGTATCATCTCTGCCGCGGCTGACATTTAATCCCGGAAAATATTTAGTGCCGCGCTGGCGAATTAAAACTTCGCCCGCCTTAACCTCTTGGCCGTTTTGTCTTTTTACTCCCAATCTTTTTGATGCAGAATCTCTGCCTAATTTAGTTGAACCACCGGCTTTGGTATGCGCCATAATAGTATTTCTTAAAATTTTATTCTATAATCAAAATTATGTCAACCGTTAAAAAGCTTATTTTTGACATTGAAACCATAGGCGCGGATTTTGATTCTTTTGATAAAACAACGCAGGAAGCCCTGACTAGTTGGATTAGAAAAGAATCAGCAAGCGAAGAAGAATATCAGGAATCATTAAAAGAGCTAAAACAAGGGCTTGGTTTTTCGCCTTTAACCGGAGAAATTGTTGTTATCGGCACTTTGGACTATGAAAAAAATCAGGGCGGAATTTATTTTCAAGCGCCGGGAGAAAACATCGCTGATTTCGAAGAAGAGGGGATTAAATTCAAACAAATGACTGAAAAGGAAATGCTGGAATATTTTTGGAAACAAATCGCTCCGCAATATAATGAATTTGTTTCTTTTAACGGCCGATGTTTTGACGGGCCCTTTATGATGATTCGTTCGGCTTATCATGAGCTGAAACCCACTAAAAATTTATCCGAAAGCCGATATTTTTATCAGCAAAGAAGTTGTGTACACATTGATTTGGCTGACCAATTAACTTTTCAGGGTAATTTGAGAAAAAAAGGAGGCCTGCATTTATGGAGTAGATTATTTGGCATCAAAAGCCCAAAAGCTGACGGCGTTTCAGGCGATGATGTCGCAGATATGTTTAAAAACAAAAAATATCTTGAAATTGCCAGATATAATGCCGGCGATTTGAGAGCGACAAGAGAACTATACGAAAAATGGGAAAAATATCTGAATTTATAAAAAATCACAAACGCGATATTATTTTATTTCTGTTGATTTTCTTGATCAGCTCATTAAGTTTCGGCTTGGGTTATTTAGTTAATCGCGAATTCAACCACGCACCGATAATTATACAAAAATGCTCTCAATAATTTTTATAACAAATCCTCACGATCGTGAGCATTTGTTATAACTTTACAAAGTTTAATATTTCTTTTTCTCTATATATAATAACTGCTATGACATGTCATAGTGCTTTGCTATAACAAAGCACCCAGTTGGGCGAGGTATTTAAAAGTGGCGCTGTCCGATTTGACAACTTAATTAGACTATGCTATACTTTGGATAGCATCTCAAAAGGATGACTACTCAACGAAGAGCAGGCATCTATGAGATGGCTGCTCTTTAAAATTTAAAGAAAGGAGGGGTGCAAAATGTCAGTAATGGCTGTAGCATGTGGCTTTTTAACAGGAGTTTTTATCTGGTTAACCACAACTGCTTTAGGAGTGACAGGTACTATTACCTGGGCACTTCTGTCTTGTGGTATCGTAACATCTATTGTCACAAAGAAAGAAACTTGCAAGATAACTGGAAGGAGGTGATTTGAGTGATTCCATACGCAGCGATAGTTTTGGTGCTAACGCCTGAGGGCATTCCATTGGTGCGCGAGCCGAATAAGCCCGCACCAATATTTTGGAAGCTTCCCGGAGGCGCAAGCAACTTCGGAGAAACCGCGGAGCAATGCGCTCTGCGGGAGCTTGAGGAGGAAACCGGACTTCGCATCGGGGAAGGGGGTCTTTTTAAAGAGATCTCTCGGAAAGATCTGGGAACCCACGTCAAAGTTTTCTTTAAGGTGTGGGTGCCTTCACTCGATGGTTTGAAACAGCACGGCGACGAAGGCGAGGAGGTAAAAGTTTTTTCCCGGGCAGCAGCAAGCGAGAGAGCGAGCCGAGGAACAAGCGAGCGAGCACGCTGGGCGAGCGAAGCGGGTTGAGGGAAAAAGAAAATCTTTTATAGGCGAGAAAAGATTTAGAGATAGCCAGCCTGCTTCAACCAATAATCGTTCTCCCACTCCCACAATTTCTTAGCTCCCAAAAACGCCTTGAAATCCTCTTGCCAATAGGGGAATTCTTTGAGTTCAATGTCGCCACCCAATTCAGACCATTCATGCTCGCAATCTTTTGATTCTTGGCTGTAGCCGCCATTAGTCCATGGAAGCTTTATTTTTTCCCGGCCGCCTTTTAGCCGTAGCGTGGCTCCGCATTTCAAACATTTTTTAATCTGGTCAATTCTTAAAATCCAACGGCTCTGAAGATTTTTAAAATCATTCTGAAGCGCCCCCATATAAGCCGAGGTCTGTAAATTATAATCGCGATAAATCGCTTGCGAAGTTTTAATGTCTAAGACCCCAAATTTTCCGTCAATCAAAGCCAAAGCATCTAAAGTGCCAGCATAACGTTCGTCAAAATTAATAATTTGTTTTTCCACAAATTCCGGGTCAACCTGAATATTTTTTTCTTCTAAAAATTTCATAAAAGAACTAATCGCCGGCTCTATTGAAGAATCAATTTTCGGCTTTTCACCAACCAGAATTTTTTCAACTACTTCATGAATCATGGTGCCCTCATCGGCTGATTTTTTTTTAATCGCTTCGCCTTGGTCAAAACTATTCATCTCCGCGTAAAATTTATATAAAGCCGGCTTAGCTTTAATTTCCACTATTTTAGTTACCCGCGGATACCAAATGCCATTAACTTCATAACCAGATAGACCCTTGAAATGTTGAAGATTGCTATAAAACATAATGCCCTACTATTTTATCAGTTTATCCGTTAATTTGTAAATATCGCCAGCGCCCATCATTACAATAATAGTTTTGAGTTTTGAGTTATGGGTTATGAGTTTTAATAAAACAGAACGAAGTTGTCTTTGTTTAAGGTGGGGGAGATAGACTACTTTTCGCAATTTCCAATTTCTAATTTCTAATTTCGAATCTATTCTCTTTTTAATCGCTTCGGCCAATTTTTTAGAATTAATATTTTGCGACAGATTGTCGTAAGATTCACGGCCTTGAACCTGATAAACAGGAAGTAAAACCAAAGCATCTGCCTTATCAAAAGCCCCTACAAAGTCATTAAAAAGCATAGCCAGTCGTTTAGCTTGGTGGGGCTGAAAAACGCAAATAATGGCTGTTTTTGGCGATTTTTGGGCTATTCCAGCGAGTGTTGCTCTAACTTCAGTCGGGTGATGGGCGTAATCGTCGTACACTTGTATCTTGTATTTTGTATCTTGTATCTTGAAATTACCCCTGTATTCCATTCTTCGCCAAGCGCCATGATAAGAGCCAATCGCGCTAAAAATATCTTTATCTTTTATTTTTAAAGCATTGGCTAATGTATAAGTCGCTAAAGCATTAGAAATATTATGTTCGCCGGAAATTTTTACAACCCGACGCAAATCTACGAATATATGCGACTGCCGCGAATACCAATAAACTTTTAAATTATGTTCTTTGGCGATTTTCTGAATTTTATTTTTTAAACTAAATAAATTCTTGTCGTCTTTATTAACAACTAAAATTCCATTCGGCTGAATATTGCCGATAAATTTTAAAAAAGTATTTTTAATTTCTGTTAAATTCTTATAATAATCAAGATGTTCACGGTCAATGTTTAAAATTATAGCAGCAAGAGGGGAGTAGTTTAAAAATGATTTGTTATATTCATCGGCTTCTAATACTAAATAATCCCCTTTACCATTTCTAAAATTTGAATTAGCGAACTCTTTTAATTTTGTGCCAATAATAACAGTTGGGTTAAGACCGGCTTTGATTAAAATTAAAGATAACAGAGCAGTAGTCGTGCTTTTGCCATGAGCGCCTGCCACAGCCAGGGTTTTATATTGTTTGGTTAAATCGCCGACCGCTTCAGAATAAGATTTTAGGGGGATACTTAATTTTAAGGCTTCTTGGCGTTCTGGGTTATTTATAGGCACAGCCGCGCTAAAAATCGCCAAATTTA
>CAYIWD010000024.1:0-1888 GCA_964367055.1 uncultured Candidatus Saccharibacteria bacterium | reverse complement strand
TCTTGGCGTTCTGGGTTATTTATAGGCACAGCCGCGCTAAAAATCGCCAAATTTAAGCCGTGGGGGAAGTTTTTTGCCTTGTGGCCGATAAATACCCTTACGCCATGTTTTTTTAAATCAGAAGTAATTTCCGAAGGATTAACATCAGAACCTGATACATCATAGCCATGAGATAAAAACCAGCGTGCTAAAGCGCTGGTTCCAATGCCGCCGATACCGATAAAGTGAACCTTATTTTGTTTAGGGGATAGGTTTTTCAAGGATTATTTTAATTTAATCATGTGTCGCCCAATATACCTTTTATGACGTCTATTAATGTTGAATTCAAACTTATCTTTTATACTTTCTTAAGACATTATTCCTATCCAACTCCCTAACATTTTGAAGGGATTGTATGTTTTTTTTGTTTCTTCTGTCATATTATTTTTTAATTTATATTTCTTTTTACAAATGCGCCACAACCCATTTAAGAATATCAATTATAAACTGAAAAATCTTTATAAATAATTCTGCCAGCGCCTTAAGAAAACCGCCGAGGCCAGAAAGAATATATTGATTAAACCAGGCGTTTGAATAATTTAGAAGTTCGGTTATTTTTTGAAGGATATCCATCGCTTCGCGATATTAACGCAAATACCACGAACCTACACGAACACCGCAAACATTTTTATTTATTCGCGGTGTTCGCATATGTTCGCGGGTTGGCATTATATTTATAAGTAATCCATCGGGTTTAAATCACCACCATAAGGTAAAAGACCGCAAATTCTTGATGGGCCCATTCTAAATGTCTGACTGGCAAAAATCGTAAAATGAAGATGGGGACCGGTAGCATAGCCAGTTTTACCCGCATAGCCGATTAATTGTCCCCTACTAATTATATCACCAACTTTAACGACTTGCAAAGAAAGATGAGAATAAAGCGTTGTCAAATTATTTTCGTGTTCAATCACAATAAATTTTCCATAAGCACCGCGATAACAATATGCATCAGAATTGCCAACTGCTACCACTTTTCCTTTTTCAGCGCTAAAAATCGGTGTACTAACTGGCGCGGCAAAATCCACACCATTATGCCATTTTCCGAGGTAGCCGTATTTAGCGAACTTCGTGGCACCATAATCTTGAGATAAAATGCCGCTTACTGGCATTGCCAAGACTCCGGGCCGTTTAGTAGGCAAAGCCGAGGGGTCAATTTTAAGCCGGAGCTCCTCATCCATATCTTCAATTTCTGAAGCGATGGCTGCTTGTTTTTTTTGTAAATCGCTAATTGTTTTTTGATAAAGCTGTTCCTGATTTTTGGTTTGGGCAAGAACAGTTTGTTTTTCTTTCTTGGTCTCGTTTAAAATCAGTTGTTTGTCTTTTAGGCTTTCTTTTTCGTTAATTGCTGATTGTTTTTTATCCGCGCTTTGTTTCAATTTATCATTAAGAACGGTTTTTGTATCTTTTAAATCATTCATCTCCGTTGACAAGCCGCTGTTTAGATCAGCTAAGTTTTGAACCTCTAAAACGCTGTACGCTAAACTTTTATTTCTTAAAAAAATAATCAATGGCGTTTCTTGGTCTCGTTGTTGGAATTCTTGAAGGATTTTAATTACCGCATTTTGCTTAGCGATAATTTCCTGTTCGGTGTCGGAAATATCATACTGAAGAGAATTTATTTCTAATCCAAGTTTATCAATTGTTATTTGACTTGAACGAACGCTCAAATTAACCGCGTTAATATTGGAATCAATTTTTTTAACTTCCTGTTGTAGGGTTTTACTCTGACCTTGAGTTTCCTCAAGCGATTTCTGGTTCTCTTTTATTTGATTACTAATATCCAAAAGTTCTTGTGTTTTTTGGTTAATAGAATTTCTAAGCTCTGAAGGAGCAGCACCCCACGCTA
>CAYIWD010000023.1:0-9576 GCA_964367055.1 uncultured Candidatus Saccharibacteria bacterium | reverse complement strand
CCGCTTCGCTCGCCCAGCGTGCTCGCTCGCTTGTTCCTCGGCTCGCTCTCTCGCTCACTATCGTTCGCTCGAACCATGCCCGCTCGCCCCGTAACTCAACTCAGTTGAGTTTACGGGGCTCGCCTGCGCAGGTTTCGGATAAAAGAAAATTCTCTGTTTTCCAAAAAGATTTTCTGCTTTTATTAGGCTGGTTTGGGTAAATTAGGTAGGTAAAATGAGCTAAAACCGCTCTATTGACAGAAAGAAAAAGAGGTTTGATTTTTCTTCTTGTCACTCTTGTGGTGGCGGGAGGACTAATTTATGTTAGTATCAGGATGCAGGGCATAACGCCCCGCATAGTATGGTAGTTTCCGGAGAGCTCTGTATGTTCATTCGCGACAAACCCTCTAAAACCACGGGCAGGAAAATTTTCACTCTTCCTGCCTTTTTTATTTTTCCCAAAAGGGAAAATAATCCTGAGCCGTGTCGAAGGATTTATTTTTTGATAAGCGATCCAAAATTACAAATACATCCGAATCCACGAATAAATCAGAAATTGCGCCGCTGGTATACTTAAGTATACCGCCATAAAATAAATTTAAATTATTGATATTAAATTATTGATACGCGTGTCATAGTGTTGTGCTATAGCACAACACTAAACTAGATAGCTGTTTTATTTTATTTACATTTTCATAATTTGATTACTATGACACGTCATAGTGCTATGCTATAGCATAGCACCTAGTCAGCCGCACGGTAATTACATAAATTTCCATAGACTCTTGCTAAAGTAATGATTTATTAATAAAATTTGATATAATAATATAATAAAGAAAATATGCGCAATAAAATTTCTATAATTATTTTTATTGTTTTAGTTTGTGGCCTCATTGGGTTTTTAATTTGGCAAGGAACTAAAAATACTCAAGCCAGCCCGGCTTTAATCACTTTTGCCAAATGTTTGACTGAAAAAGGATTAATAATGTATGGTACTGATTCTTGCGAGTGGTGTCAAAAACAAGAAGCTGATTTTAAAAGCGCTTGGCAGTTTATAAATTATGCTAATTGCATTAAGGACCCGCAGCGATGCGTGGCTGTTAATATAGAGGCTACCCCGACTTGGATTTCTTCAGGTGGCAAGCGCTTAGTCGGCTATCAAACTCTAGACAAACTTTCAACAGAAAGTGGCTGTTTGTTACCAAGCGTAAATCAATAAAATATGCCTTACGAACCAAAAAATTACGAAAATTTAATAGGGATTAATGGATTAAGCGAACAAATACTAAAAAATCATTTTACTTTATACCAGGGCTATGTCATTAATACGAATAATTTGGTTGATTTATTAGATAACAAAGAAGCAAGTACGCCAGAATATTCTGAACTTCAAAGGCGTCTTGGCTGGGAGTGGAACGGTATGCGTTTGCACGAGCTTTATTTCGGAAATTTGACTAAGGAAAATAAAAGTCTTGCGGATGGCGAATTGAAAGCAAAAATAGAAAAAATTTACGGCAGTTTTGAAAAGTGGCAGAAAAATTTTATATTGCTTGGCGCTATGAGGGGTATTGGCTGGATTGTTTTTTATTACGACAAGCAATCGGATGAGTTATTCAATATTTGGATTAACGAACACGATGTCGGCCATTTGTCTGGCGCCACTCCGCTTTTAGTAATGGATGTTTTTGAACATGCTTATATGCTTGATTACGGATTAAAAAAAGCCGATTATATTGAAGTATTTTTTAAGCTTATCAATTGGTCGGCGGTAATAGAAAGATTTAATTCTATCTAACGACATCGTAAGTCGTTATATTTGTAAAATGGATATTTTTTCTCACGGACTTTGGGCGGGCGCGGTCGGTAAAGGATTAAATGATTTTATTTTAAAGCCAAAGTTAAAGAAGCCGCTAAAACTTAAATGGTTAGTTTGGTGGGGAATTTTTCCTGATATTTTTTCATTTGCGATTCCTTTTATTTGGCTATTTTGGAGCTTGGCATTCGGAAATTTTAAATTATCTGATTTGCCTAGGCCAGAGAGTATGGAGCCGGCAGCTTCAAATCATTTGCCGTGGGTTTTTCAGCTGGCAAATTTTCTCTATAATTTCAGCCACAGTTTTGTTATATTTTTACTTATTTTCGCGGTTGTTTTTATAATTTTTAAACGACCAGTTTGGGAACTTAGCGGCTGGCTTCTCCATATTATTATTGATATTCCGACTCATTCATATCAATTTTATCCCACCCCGTTTTTATGGCCAGTTTCCAGCATAAAATTCAACGGCTTTTCCTGGGCCACGCCGTGGTTTCTAATCGCCAATTACGCCGCGATATTTTTAGTTTATTTGATTCTGTTTATAAAAAAGAAAAAAAGAGATAGAATATAAGAATGGAAATAATTCTTCTGGTTATTATTTTAATTATTTTGTCAGTTGGGGCGGTATTTATTTTTTGGTTTTTGAAAAATCGCTTACAGCCACAAAAATCAGATGAGCAATCGCTTTTAATGCTTCAAAATCAAATTAACGAACTTAATCGGACATTAGATGTTAAATTGGGCCAATCAACACAAGTGCTTCAACGCCAATTTGGCGAGAGTTCGCGGCTGATCAAAGAAATTACAACCGAACTAACCAAAGTCGGCGAAGGCCAGAAACAAGTGGTTGACGTTGCCAAACAACTTGAAAATTTACAGGACATTTTAAAAAATCCCAAACAGCGCGGCGTCTTAGGCGAATATTTTCTGAAAACTGTTTTGGAAAATGTTTTCGCGCCAGACCAGTTTCAGATGCAATATGAATTCAAAGACGGCACTATAGTGGATGCCGTGATTTTTGTCCAGAAAGATAAAATCATACCGGTTGATTCAAAATTTTCTCTGGAAAATTATAATCGCTTGCTGGAAACCAAAGATGAAGTTGAACGTCAAAGATTAGAATCCGCTTTTAGGGATGATTTAAAAAGCCGCATTGATGAAACCTCCAAGTATATTAAACCCGGCGAAGGCACGATGGATTTTGCTTTTATGTTTATTCCTTCAGAAGCGGTTTATTATGATTTATTAATTAATAAAATTGGCGCGATTAAATCCAATACAAGAGATTTGATTCAATACGCGGCTGGCGAGAAAAAAGTGATGATTGTGTCTCCTACGACTTTTCTGGCCTATATTCAAACTGTTCTTCAAGGATTAAAAGCTTTAAAAATTGAAGAATCAGCCAAGCAAATTGCTAAAAGAGTAGGTGATTTGACTAAGCATCTTTTGGCAATTGACGAATATATGAAAAAACTGGGGACTCATTTGGGAACCACAGTGGGTATGTACGGCAAGGCGTATAAAGAGCTTGGTAAAATAGATAAGGATGTTTTAAGAATTTCAGGCAAAACCGCTGGCATTGAACCAATAACTCTTGAAAAACCAAAAGAGGATTTAGAAGAAGAAGCGGAAAGTTTATTTTAATCAGCAAAAACTTCTTATTGCTATTTTTAGTAAATCTGCTAATATTAAATCAGCAGTAAATTTCAATTCTAATAAGGAAAGGAGGGGAGAAAGATGAAGCAGTTAAGAATTTTAGTAGTTGATGACGCCGAGAACATAAGGTTTATTCTGGGAGAGGTTTTGAGAAAGCACAGGGTAAAAACTGCGTCGTCTGGGATGGATGGTCTGAAAATTTTTTTCACGGACAATTTTGATCTGGTCATCACCGACCATCAGATGCCAGGGATGCTCGGCGTAGAACTCATCAGAAAAATTAAGTTATCCAATTCCCGGGTAAAAGCAGTTTTGATGAGTTCTCTTCCATCGTCAATGATGGAACAGGTGGCCAGAGCAGCCGGGGCTGATGGCTTTCTTGACAAGACCATCATGTGTACAAAAGTGCATGAAATAATCAACAACCTTTTTCCAATTCTTCTTTCGTGATAGGGCGTGCTAATTAAGGATGCCAATACGGGCATCGAATAAGTATCCTGCTATTCGGTGCCCTTCTTTTTGGGGCTTGCCACACCACTTAATTTATTAAGTGAGGGGTTGACAAAGTTTTTTTAACCTATAAAATAATTGTTATGAATATAAAACCACTTTCCAATCATATTTTTCTTGAGCCGGTGGATATTGAAAAAACCACCAAGTCAGGTATTGTTTTGCCGGAGACCGCAGAAAAAGAAAAGCCGATTAAAGGCAAAATCGTGGCAGTGGGTCCTGGCAAATTGAATGAAAAAGGCGAGAGAGTGCCGATGTCAGTCGAAGTCGGCAATGTTGTTTTATTTAAAAAATACGGACCCGATGAAATTGAGATTGAAGACAAAAAATATTTGGTCGGGGACGAGGACGATATATTGGCAATTTTAGAATAGGTGTTAGTTTTTAGGTGTTAGGTTTTAGATAAAAAACCTAAAACCTGTAACCTAAAACCTAATACAAAAATGGCAAAACAACTTTTATTTAATGAAAAAGCGCGGGAAGCGCTCAAAAAAGGAATCGATAAATTGGCCGAGGCAGTCAAAATGACTTTGGGTCCGCGAGGCAGAGCAGTAGTTATCGAAAAAGGCTACGGCGCGCCGCAAGTTACATTTGACGGAGTGACAGTCGCCAAAGAAATTGAATTGGAGGAAAAATACGAAAATCTCGGCGCTGATTTTATCAAACAGGCCGCTGAAAAAACCAACGATGATGTAGGCGACGGCACCACGACCGCCGTTGTTTTAGCGCAGGCGATGATTGACGAAGGTGAAAGATTAATTCGCGAAAAGGGTTTTAATGTCATTCAGTTAGCAGAGGAATTAAAAAAGGCAAGTAATGTTGTTATCAAAAAACTTGAAGAACAACGGGAATTGATTAATGACACACAAAAAATTAAAGAGGTAGCCACTCTGGCTGCTAAAGACGCGGAAATTGGGGGATTAATTGCCGAAGTAATGGATAAGATTAAAAAAGATGGTGTGGTAACAGTTGAAGATTCTAATGCTATCGGCAACTCTTATGAAATTGTTGAAGGAATGCAGTTTGACCGCGGCTATGTTTCTGCTTATATGATGACTAATCCTGAAAAAATGGAGGCATCTTTGGAAGACCCTTATATTTTAGTAACTGACAAAAAAATTTCAGCTATTAACGAACTTTTGCCTTTATTGGAAAAAGTTGTCCAAGCTGGTAAAAAAGAATTAGTGATTATTGCCGAAGAAGTGGAAGGCGAGGCGTTAGCCACTTTAGTTGTGAATAAACTTCGTGGCATTTTTAATGTTTTAGGAATTAAAGCTCCAGGCTTCGGCGATAGACGAAAAGAAATGCTTGAAGATATTGCGATTGTTACTGGCAGCCAATTCATTTCTGAGGACTTGGGTAAAAAATTAGAAAATATTGAAATTTCTGATTTAGGCCAGGCGCACCGCGTTGTTTCTGATAAAGACAAAACTACGATTATCGCTGGTAAGGGCGATAAACAAAAAATAGATGACAGAGTTAATCAATTGCGAGTGCAAGTCAAAGCAAGCGATTCGGAATTTGATAAAGAAAAATTACAGGAAAGATTGGGCAAATTATCTGGTGGCGTGGCTGTAATTAAGGTGGGAGCGCCAACAGAAACAGCTCAAAAAGAATT
This sequence comes from uncultured Candidatus Saccharibacteria bacterium, assembly GCA_964367055.1. Taxonomy (GTDB): domain Bacteria; phylum Patescibacteriota; class Minisyncoccia; order UBA6257; family UBA9933; genus UM-FILTER-39-64. The sequence goes on along the minus strand of CAYIWD010000023.1, from coordinate 3,997 downwards.
AAAGCAAAGAGTGGAAGACGCGGTTGCGGCAACTCGAGCCGCTATGGAAGAGGGAATCGTGCCAGGCGGCGGAATCGCCTTGTTCAATGTGAATATAAGAAGACAAAATATAAAAGAAGAGGAAATTCCTGTTATCGTAGCAGCAGTTAATATTCTTAAGAGAGCCTTAGAGGCTCCGCTGTTTGCCATAGTGATGAACAGTGGTGAATCTCCCAGCAGTGTAATCAACGAATTAGGACTCAAAAAACAAGCATCAAATGATGTGAATGATATTTGGTTAGGGTTTAATGCGGTGACCAATAAAATGGCTAATCTTAAAGAAGCTGGCATTATTGACCCGCTAAAAGTTGTTAAAACCGCTTTCATTAACGCAGTTTCGGTGGCGGCAAATTATTTGACTGTCGGCGCGGCTATTACTGATTTGCCTAAGAAAGAAGAAAAAGGAATGTCTGGCGGAATGCCTGGCGGAATGGGAATGGGAGAGGACTATTAACAAAATTTCTAATTTCTAATTACTAATTTCTAATAACATCAAAAAACTCCGCAAAATTTCGCGGAGTTTTTTGCAATTTTTTGGTGATGTGGTATTATGCTGGAAGTAAATTAAATCTATTTTTAAAGGAGGTTAATATGGTGGAATTGGTCGAGAATGAAATTAGCAGTGCCTTAAGATTTGCCTTAGCGTTTTGTACTGGACTTTTTTTGATAGGTATTTTTGTCCACTTCTGCAGATATGCAAGAGATTTATTTTTGTCCGTCTTTTTTTCCGTAGTCCTTCTCGCAGTCCTTGCGCTTCAAGGCAATGATTGCGACGGCGTTGACTACGAAGACGAAATTTGAGCAAAGGAGGTGATTTTATGGACAGAATTAAATTTATTTTCAGCGAGTATCCGTTTCTGCCAATAGCTCTGATAATTTTTGTATTGATCGGGGCTGTTGGAATCGTAAAGGAAAGCAGCGTGTGGTTAGGCTTAGGAATTGGACTCACGACGAGCCTGGTATTCGTTGGAATTCTCCTTTTAGTGACATGGCTATTCTTTATTGGTATTCATTCCTTTAGCCAACATAACCATTTGCAAACAAAGGAGAATGGTGGGCATAGCAAACGGTTTATCGTAGGCACTCTTGCTTTCGTGGTGGCAATAGCAGTTTTTACAGGGGGCAAGTATGGACTAATTGTTGGCGCTGTTTTTGTTGCAATGGTCGTTTGCGCCTACTTTCTGGTTAAGAAAGAATTTAGCTAACAGGGTATGGTTTCCGATTAGGCGTCGTTATTTTTCGCGACGCCTATTATTTTTTCAAATTTTATGGTATAAATAATCAATGATTGTCAAAGGTAAGATTGAAAAAGGAAATTTAGAAAAGCCGTTTACTAAGGCAGTGGCAGATATAAAAAAAGGAAGTATTTCTATTGGTTGCGAACTGCATATTGACTGCGTCGAGGAATTAATAAAAGACGGTTCAAATCATAATGATTTATGGGGTTTTAATATTTATCCAGATGGCTCTTTGGATTTTATTTCTTTAATTAATATCCGTCCGGCTGACAATAATCGTTCAATGGATATTCAAAATAAAGAAATTCGGAAAATTGTAGAAGAGACTATTAAAAAATATTTATAATATGCCAATAGATTTAGAGCGTTGGAAAACTTTATCTTTACGGGACCAATTAGGCCATATTGCCTCGGAAATTTTTCGCGCAAATTTAATGAAAAACAAAAATCAATCTATTTATCTTCAAATTATTGAAAGGGCCATTAATTTTATTGATATTTCGCTAAATGATGAAAAATGGCAAAAAAATCCTTTATTGCTTTTGATTTTACGCGATGAATTAAGTAAGGCATATATTGATAAAAACTTAAATTTAGATAAAATATGTAAGGCGTTATAAACTTTTCATATAATCTATGTTTAAATTAAAGGGACGATTAAATTAAAATTATAAATTACAATGATTTACCTTATTCTTATTATTGCAATTATAGTTCTTTGGCTGATTTTGACTTTTAACGGCTTGGTGCGAAGGCGTTATCATGTTAGGGAAGCGTGGTCAGATATTGATGTTCAATTAAAGCGTCGGCACGACTTGATTCCTAATTTAGTGGAAACTGTTAAGGGTTATGCTAGCCACGAACGAGAACTTTTTGAAAAGGTTTCTATGGCTCGCGCCGCGGCAATGGGCGCTTCAACCAAAGATGAAAAAGATAAAGCCGAAAACGCTTTAAGCGGAACACTTAAAACTCTTTTCGCCGTGGCGGAAAATTATCCGCAATTGAAAGCCAATGAAAATTTTTTGCAACTGCAAAATGAATTGTCTGACACCGAAAATAAAATTCAAGCGGCTCGCCGATTTTATAATGGCAATGTGATGGATTACAACACCAAAGTCGAGATTTTTCCGACTAATTTAATGGCTGGAATGTTCGGTTTTAAAAAAGAAGAATTTTTCGGAATGGAAAACGAAGGCGAAAGGGAACCAGTGAAAGTTAGTTTTTAGCCATTAGTGGCTTTTTAAAATTATGACATTGTACACGCAAAAATCTTCGAATATTCGCAAGACGTGGATTCTGTTCACGTTTTTTCTGATTGTAGTTATCGCTATAGGCTGGTTTTTTAGCCAGATCTATGGCAATCCGTCAATATTATATTTGGCGGTTATTTTTAGTATTTTTATGAATGTCCTTGCTTATTGGTATTCTGATAAGATTGTTTTAGGAATGGCTCGGGCAACACCAATTGAAAAGAAAGATAGCCCAGAACTTTATAATGTTGTAGAGAATCTTTGTATTACAGCCGGCTTACCGATGCCGAGAATTTATTTGGTTAATGAAACCCAGCCCAATGCTTTTGCCACTGGCAGAAATCCTGAGCACGCGGTAATTGCTGTAACCGAAGGATTACTTCAAAAATTAGACCGCTCTGAGATTGAAGGAGTTTTAGCTCATGAGTTGTCTCACATTGGCAACCGTGATATGCTGCTTTCGACCGTAATTGTTGTTTTGGTCGGTTTTATTTCTATTTTATCTGATATATTTTTACGGACAAGAATTTTCAGTTTTCGGAGCAGAGATGACCGTGAAGGCGGCCAAGCTGGAGCGATCTTGATGCTCGTTGGTATTGTTTTGGCTATTTTAGCGCCGATTGCCGCAATTTTGATGCAATTGGCGATTTCGCGAAAAAGAGAATCGCTGGCTGATAATTCAGGCGCATTACTGACTCGCTACCCTGAAGGTTTGGCTTCGGCTTTGGAAAAAATTTCTGCTGATAATACTCCAATGCGAGTGGCAAATAATACCACCGCTCATTTGTGGCTGGATAATCCATTTAAGGGTCAAAAGAAAATTTCGTGGTTAAGCAAGTTATTTATGACGCACCCGCCGATTGAAGATAGGATAAAAGCATTAAGAGGAATGGAAATTTAATTATGGAAAATTTTGAAACAAAAAATTTATCTGATTATGAGCCGTTGCGGCAAGAAATCGCGGTTTTAAAAGCCGAGGAGATGGCGAAAAAAGAAAAAGATCCGAAAAATTATAACCCCCATTTTGATGATATCAGCCCCGATGATTTAACTACTCACGGTTTAGATATTTATAAAGAATATAAAGATGGAACTTTAAATTTGGAAAAATTTTTAGAATACCAAAAGAGTTTTCGAGGAATTGAAAATGGCCACGACCCAAATCTTAATTTTATGGCTTGGCTGGCAAATAAAACAAGCACTCGTGAATGGATTAAGAAATGGCAACCGGAAATTTATAAAGCGCATTTTGAGAATAAAGATAGGCAACAAGAAAATGCGCCAGATTAAACGGAAGGGTCGCATAGTCTTGTCGCAATCCCGCACATGGCGGTGAGGTGGCTGAGCGGTTTAAGGCGCTTGCTTGGAGAGCAAGTGTACGGGAAACCGTACCGTGGGTTCAAATCCCACCCTCACCGCAATTCAGGATTTCGCAAGTGGACAAAGGATGCCTCGCGGCGCGTACCGCGC
>CAYIWD010000022.1:0-9896 GCA_964367055.1 uncultured Candidatus Saccharibacteria bacterium | reverse complement strand
ATGTTCCGGTAATGCCTGCGTAGTAGTAGCTGGTGCTGGCGCTGATACATGCAGCACAGACGCTGATTGCGCGCCTCCTCCACCGCCTCCTACTGTTGACCTTAAGGTTAACGGCTCTGATAATCCTCCCAACGTAAACGCTCCTGCAAATCTAACCGTATCTTGGACAACCACTAATTCTTCTCAACTAATCAACTGCAACGGCACTGGCCAGGGATGGGATGGCGCCAAATCAACTTTGGGCGGCAATGATTCCGGCGGAAATTTAGATAATATTCCTGTTGGAACTTATACTTATTCAATCACCTGCGATAAAAGCGGAGGCGGGACAATATCCGATAGTGTCACAATTACAGTTAATCCCAGCGGCGTTACTCTTTATTATAAATGCAGCGGTTCTTCTTGTGTTGTTGATACTTCCGGCACAAACTTTCCCAATGATTCCAATTGCGGCGGCACTTGCGCCCCTCCTTCTTGCAACTTAACCGTTAATCCGTCTTCTATTAATTTTGCCTCTGAGCTTTCTTCTCCACAACAGATAACCGCTTTAAACGCGGTTGGTTCGGTTTCCTGGTCAGGCGGGCATGCCGGGATTGCCAATTTCACGCCATATCCGCCGAGTGATGGTCCTTCAGTAATTATTGATCCCCAAGGTAGCGGTAATACGACTATTACGGCGACTGATACTGGCGTAGTCAATTGTTCTCGGGATATTCCTGTTAGCGTCGGCGTCCCATCTTATTCTTTTTGGATCTCTAGGAGTCAATACACTACTCTGGGCAGATTAATTTCGGGCAATACAATTTATGTTGGAGAAGAGGTGCAATACGTAGCATATTATAATGTTGGGGGCTACCCTCCAAATTATATTGTTACAGATTATACAACATGGTCTTCTTCAAACCCGGGTATTGCAAAAATATGCAATAACGCTGGATCGTCAGATGCCTCTTGTTATGGTCATGATGGCTTGGCTATTGGTCAAGCACCAGGGACGATTACTATTTTTGGGGCCTCTGGTTGGGGCAATGATTCGGAGGTCTTAAATGTCGTTAATCCTCCTTCTTGTATTTCTCCCGGTTCCGGCGATGGCCTGACCGGTAAATATTATGATGGGATGAACTTTGATACGTATATTAATCAATATACCGATGCAACGATTAATTTTGATCCGGCTGATATGGTTTTAGGCACTAACCGCGCCAATGGCCCGGACGAATTTTCTGTCCTATGGGAAGGCAAGGTAGAGCCCCGCTGTTCAGAAGCCTATACCTTCTACACCAGAACCGACGACGGCGTCAGATTATGGGTCAATAATGTTTTAGTGATTGACCAATGGATTGATCAGGGGGCGACCGAGTGGCAGAGTGCTTATATTCCCCTAACCGCTGGCACAAAATACAATATTAAAATGGAATATTATGAAAATGGCGGCGATGCTGTTGCCCAGCTCAAATGGAGCTCCCTGCAAACCCCCAAAGAGATTATTCCAACGACTCAGCTATATAATAAATATGCTCTCAAGGTTATCAAATCTGGCTTTGGTTTAGGCACAGTGACCAGTAACCCCGCCGGCATAAACTGCGGTCCAGCGTGTCCAAGTCAAACCGCAACTTATTTTCCCGACACGTCGGTGACTTTAACCGCTGTGCCTCAGTCCGGTTCTACATTTGTCGGTTGGTCAGGAGAAGGTTGTTCGGGCACCGGCACCTGCATGGTTTTAATGACTCAGGGCAGAAATGTTACGGCTACGTTTAATTTAGCACCCCCGTCGCCTCCAAATTGTACTTTTTACGCTGACCCGACAAGTATTATTTTGCCTCAGTCATCTAGTTTAAATTGGGTTTGCCAAAATACAGATACTTGTTCTATTGACCACGGCATCGGTTCCGTTAATCCGGTTTCCGACTCCAAGCAGGCCCAGCCTACTAATACTACTACTTATATTTTAAGTTGTTCTGGCCCCGGCGGCTCTAACGCTTGGTCCACCACTGTTTCAGTTGGTTTTATTCCTTGGCTAAGAGAAATACTACCGAGGTTTTAGAAATATGAATAGCGCAAAGACGGGGCAATTCTTTTCCCCGTCTTTTTTGTTTATACTTAGGTAGTTATGAAGATTTTGGCTATTGAAACAAGTTGTGATGAGACAGCCATTGCTTTGGTGGAAGCAAGGGGCAGCTTAAATAATCCGCATTTTAAAATTTTGGAAAACTTAGTAGCTTCGCAGATAAAAATTCATAGGCCCTATGGCGGCGTGGTGCCGAATTTAGCTAAGCGAGAACATCTACGCAACTTACCTATTCTGTTCCGGAAAGTTTTTAATATAAGGACGTCAGACGTCCAAAGATTAAAGAGTGTCGATTTAATTGCAGTAACTGTTGGGCCGGGCTTAGAACCAGCCTTATGGACTGGTATAAATTTCGCTAAGGAAATATATAAAGAAATTAGGAAATTAGGGAATAAAGAAATTAAATTAATCGGGGTGAGTCATCTTGATGGCCATCTCTACAGCAATTGGCTTAGACAATCTTACGAGTCTTACGAGGCTAAGCCTCGTAAGATTGAATTTCCGGTTGTGGCTTTGATTGTTAGCGGCGGGCATACGACTCTGCTTTTAATGAAAGATATAATTCACTATAAAAAACTTGGTGAAACCAGAGATGACGCGGCTGGCGAATGCTTTGATAAGGTGGCGAGATTATTGAGGCTCCCTTATCCTGGTGGTCCGGAAATTGAAAAATTAGCCAAGATAGGCGACTCTTGTGCTATAAATTTTCCCCGACCGATGCTTAATCAAAAAAATTATGATTTCAGCTTTTCGGGGTTAAAGACATCAGTTTTATACTATCTTCGCGACCACGAGCCAAAAACTAAAAGCTATAAACTAAAAACAGACATAGCCGCCTCTTTTCAAGCCGCTAGCTTTGATGTATTAATTAGTAAAACCCTAAAAGCGGCTAAAGAATTTTCCGCCAAATCAATAATTCTTTCTGGCGGCGTAGCATCAAATTTTTCCTTAAGGAAAAATTTGAAATTAAGAATTAAAAATGAAGAATTGAGAATTGAAGCAATTCTTCCGGCAAAAAAATTCTGCACCGATAACGCGGCGATGATTGCCGTAGCTGGCTACTTTAATCATTTACAGGCTAAAAAATACGCATTAAAAGCCCGAGGAAATTTATCAATATGAACGCTTTTTTAAAATCTTTAGATTGGAGACTTAACTTCGCTATCTTGTTTTTAGCGGGAGCTAGCTTGGTCAGTTTGTTTAGTAGTCGTCCTGATTTAGCCTGGAAGCAATTGATTTTTTGGTTAGTCGGCTTGGTTCTTATTTTTTTGATAATCAAGTTTGACTGGCGGTCTTACATCAATTATCGCGGCGTAATTTTTGGTTTTTATTTTTTATCAATTTTTCTTTTGCTTATGACTTATTTTTTGGCTCCCGCCATCAGGGGAAATAGGGGCTGGTTAAGTATAGGACCCTTTAACTTTCAAGCATCAGAATTTAGCAAGTTAATTTTAATTATCTTCTTCGCTTATTTCTTTAGCCGAAAATATTTAGGCATCGGCCGGATTTCTAATTTAATTACCTCTTTTATTTATTTTTTAGTTCCTGGAATATTAATTGCGATTCAACCCGATTTTGGTTCTGCTCTTATTATCTTTTTCCTTTGGTTCGGTTTTCTTTTAGTTAGCGGCATTAAATATCGGCATCTGATTGTCGCCTTGATTATTTTTTCTATTTTAGGAATAATAATATGGCAGAGTGTTTTGTACGATTATCAAAAAGAAAGAATTTTAGGATTTTTCTTTCCGGGTCGCGACCCATTGGGAATTAATTACAGCGTTATTCAAGCAAAAATTGCTATCGGTTCAGCTGGCATGTTTGGCCAGGGATTTGGTAGGGGAACGCAAATTCAATTGGGTTTTTTACCGGACTCTTCTACTGACTTTATTTTTGCGGCTTTTATTGAAGAGTGGGGGTTAATAACGGGTTTGCTTTTGATTTTTATTTTTAGTATTTTGATTTTAAGAATTATTAAAATTGGTTTGAACGCAGATAATAATTTTAATAGATTTATTTGCCTGGGAACGGTTATTTTATTTAGCGTTCAATTCATTTTTAATGTCGGTTCAAACTTGGGGTTGACGCCGGTTATAGGCGTAACTTTTCCATTTTTAAGCTATGGCGGTTCCAGCCTCTTGACTAATTTAATTTTGACGGGTATAATTCAATCGATTTTTGTCCGTCAGAATGGTTGAGGCCATAATCAAGTTAGTAATGACTTTCAATTTTAAAATCGTAGGTTTAATTGGGCTTTTGGGAATAATATTAGCGGCAGCATTATTGAATATCACTCGGCCTAGCTTCCCGGTTTCTGCTAAAGAATTAGAAATATCGCCCGGCATAAGTTTTAATGAAATTTTAGATAAATTGGCGGCCGATGGTTTTATCCGTTCTAAAATTTTTTTTGAAATATACGCCATAGCTACAGGTCAAGCGCGCCAACTTAAACCAGGAAGATATCTTTTGTCTACTGATATTTCTATTCCAGCGCTGGTTAAAACGCTCGCAATGGGGCCAGCGGAGGTTTCGGCAGTTATTTATCCGGGAATGACTCTAAAAGAAATTGATGACAGATTAAGTTCTTTAAAAATTATTAAATCAGGCGAATTAATAAACCTTAATGCCAATGATTTAAAAAAAGAATATCCTTGGATAGCTATAGCCGAAAATAATTTAGATATAAATCTCGAGGGTTTTCTTTTTCCCGATACCTATAATTTTTTTACCGGTTCAAACATTGATTTGGTAGTTAAAAAGTTTTTAGATAATTTTGAGCTAAGGGTCTTGCCATTTTTTAAAGACTATAGTAATATGTTAAAGGTAATAAACATAGCCTCTATTTTAGAAAAAGAGATTTTTGATTATAACGAAAGACAGATAGTTAGCAGTATTTTAACAAAAAGATTAACTACTGGTATGCCCATTCAGGTTGACGCTACTTTGCTTTACGTCAAATGCTCTGGTAGGTTTTTAAACTGTCTGGCGCTTCAAGGAGAAGATTATAAAATTGATTCGTCATATAATACCTATATTCACAGCGGTCTGCCGAAAGCGCCAATTTCTAATCCATCGGTAGAGGCTATTAAGGCGGTTCTAAATCCCCAAAAATCTGATTACTGGTATTACCTTTCCGACCCCAAAACAGGAAAAACAATTTTTAGTAAAACGTTGGAAGAGCACAACCAAAACCGTGCCGAATATTTATTAAATAAATAAATTATTATTTTCCAGCCCTAAAATAAACAAGGGTATTTTTTGTCTGTATTAAAAAGTACTATGAAATTACCAACTAAAATTTTTTCTTCTCACCCCGGTCCATTTATTGAACAGCAATTTTTGGCTGAAATTCAGACCGGCTCTTGGAATTGGTTTGTAAAACATGGATTAAAAGAACTTTTTGATGAACTCTCGCCAATTAGAGATTATTCTGGAAAAGATTTTGAACTTTATTTTTCAGATTATTATTTTGATGAGCCAAAATATGACGAAGAGACAAGTAGGTATAAAAGTCTATCATACGAAGCGCCACTTCGAGCAAAGGTTAAGCTGGTTAATCATCGCAATAAAAGCGTTAAAGAGCAGGAGATTTATCTGGGCGATTTTCCAGTAATGACTAAGCGGGGAACCTTTATTATTAATGGTATTGAGAGGGTTGTCGTTTCCCAGCTGATTCGTTCGGCTGGCGTATTTTTTACCGCTGATGTTTTTAAGGGCCGGAAACTTTTTGGAGCTAAAATTATTCCTAATCGGGGCGCTTGGCTGGAGTTTTCGACTGAATCAGACGGAATGCTCAGTGTTAAAATCGACCGGCATCGCAAAACGCCGGCGACTAATCTTTTAAGAATTCTTGGCGCAAAAAGCAACGAAGAAATAAGTTCGTTATTTAAAGATGTTGATACCGGCTCTTTAAAATTTATTGAAACGACTTTAAATAAAGATTTGTCTAAAACCGCTTCCGAATCTTATACGGAGATTTATAAACGATTAAGACCCGGCGATTTAGCCACCCCGGAAAATGCCAAAAGTTTAATTGATGCGATGTTTCAAAGGATTGACCGTTATAGTCTTTCTCGGGTTGGCAGATTTAAACTTAATTCTAGATTGGGAATAAAAAACAAAGAGACGCAATTACTTGACCTTGATGATTTGGTTATGGCCCTTAAAGAGATTATTAAAATGAATAATAATCCACAAGCCGAAGGAGATGATATTGACCATTTGGGCAATCGTCGGATTAGGGTGGTTGGAGAACTGCTTCAAAGCCGACTCTATGTAGGATTTGCCAGACTGCGTCGGATTATTCAGGACAGAATGTCAACCTTAGACTTAGAGACATTAACGCCCGTGCAGTTAATTAATGCTCGGCCACTTGTTGCAGTAGTTAAAGAATTTTTTACTTCTTCCCAGTTATCCCAGTTTATGGATCAAGTTAATGCCTTATCAGAACTGGAGCATAAAAGACGTCTTTCAGCAATGGGACCCGGCGGTTTGACCCGAGAACGAGCCGGCTTTGAAGTCAGAGATGTTCATAGCTCTTATTATGGTCGGATTTGCCCGATTGAAACACCTGAAGGGCAGAACATAGGTTTGATTAGCCATTTAGCTAATTATAGCCGACTCAATGAATATGGATTCTTGGAAACGCCTTATTGCAAAGTTAAAAATGGTAAAGTTAGCTCTGAGATTGTTTGGTTAGACGCCCTGGAAGAAGAAAAATACAAGATTGCCCAAGGAAGCACTGAGGTAGATAATAATAAAAAAATTATAAATACTTCGGTGGAAGCGAGATTTAATACAAAGCCATCAACATTTTCACAAAAAGAAATTGACTTAATTGACGCCGCTCCCAATCAAGTGGTTGGCGTAGCAACTTCTTTAATTCCATTTCTTTCGCATGATGACGCTAACCGTGCTCTTATGGGCGCTAATATGCAACGCCAGGCAGTTCCATCAATAAGGCCGCAAGCGCCCTTGGTTTCAACCGGCACAGAAGAAAGAGCTGCTTTTGATTCTGGCCGCTTAATTATTGCTGAAGCTGATGGTAGGGTGCTTGAAGTAGATGGGTGTTCTATCGTAGTTGAGGAAAACGGAGGAAAAAAGAAAGCTTATTCCATAAATAAATTTTTAAGGTCTAATTACTATACGGCTATTTCTCAAAAGCCGCTTGTTCTGAATAATCAAAAAGTTAAAAAAGGAGATATTCTAGCTGATTGTTCTTCTACTGAAAATGGTGTTTTAGCTTTAGGCCAAAATCTTTTAGTGGCCTTTCTCCCATGGGAAGGCGGCAATTTTGAAGACGCCATTATTCTTTCTGAAAGGGTTAGAAGAGATGATTCTTTTACTTCGATTTACATAGAAGATTTCTATTGCGATATTAGAGACACCAAATTGGGACCCGAAGTTACTACTCCTGATATTCCTAATGTGCCTGAAGAAAAGCTGAAGAATCTTGATGAAGAAGGAATTATTAGAATTGGAGCCGAAGTCGGCGCAGGCGATATTTTAACTGGCAAAATTTCTCCTAAAGGCGAAGTAGAATTAACTTCTGAAGAAAAATTATTAAGAGCGGTCTTTGGAGAAAAGGTCGCTGACGTTAGAGATAGTTCTTTAATTCTGCCCCATGGCAAATCTGGCCGGGTTGTAGGTATTAAAATTTTTTCTCGAGATCGCGGAGATAAGCTCGAGCCGGGGGTGATTAAAAAAATCCAAATTGATATTGCTCAATTGCGTAAGGTTAGGGCAGGCGACAAATTAGCTGGCCGCCACGGTAATAAAGGCGTTATTTCTCAGGTTAGACCAGTTGAGGATATGCCTTACCTTGAAGATGGCACGCCAGTAGATGTTATTTTAAATCCCTTAGGTATTGCTTCAAGAATGAATTTGGGCCAAGTTTTTGAAATAAATTTGGGAATGGCTGCTAGTAAACTTGGTTATCGAGCCGTGACCCCTGTTTTTGTCGGCGCCACCGAATCAGATATTAAAACCGAGCTTAAAAAAGCCAGAGTACCCGAGACCGGGAAGGTTACGCTTTTTGACGGAAGGAGCGGAAAGTCATTTCCTCAGCCAGTCACCGTTGGTTACCTTTATATGATGAAGCTTAATCATTTGGTGGAGGACAAAATTCATATGCGTTCCACCGGGCCATATTCATTAATTACTCAGCAACCCTTAGGCGGTAAAGCTCAATTTGGCGGCCAACGTTTTGGAGAAATGGAAGTTTGGGCACTTGAGGGTTATGGAGCAGCTCACACGTTACAAGAAATGTTAACTATTAAATCAGACGATGTTTTTGGTAGGGGCGCGGCATTTGAATCAATTATCAGGGGCGAAAAAATTAAAAATCCAAGTACCCCTGCGGCGTTTAATGTTTTGGTTAGCGAGCTTAAGGCCTTGGGTTTGGATATAGAAGCAGTAGATATAAATAAAACGTAATACCAATATACGAATGCGTGCTAATGATACTAATAATAACGAATTCGTATTCATTCGCATCATTAGTATAAATTAGTATATTAGCATTATATTAAATGGATTTTAACGCTTTAAAAATTAAAATTGCCTCGCCGGAAGAGATTCTTTCATGGTCTTATGGGGAAGTCTTAAAGGCGGAAACTATTAATTATCGGAGCCAAAGACCGGAAAAAGATGGTTTATTTTCTGAGCGGATTTTTGGTCCGACCAAAGACTACGAATGCTATTGCGGTAAGTATCGTCGGATTCGTTATAAGGGTATTATTTGCGACCGCTGTGGCGTAGAAGTGACAAGGGCATCTGTTCGTCGGGAAAGAATGGGGCATATTAAATTAGCCACGCCAGTGGCTCATATTTGGTTTTTACGAACTATTCCCTCAAAAATCGGACTTTTTCTAAACACCCCGCTTCAAAAATTGGAAAAAGTTATTTATTACGCTGCTTATATTATTACCAGCGTAAACGAGGATAACAAAAAAGGGGCATTAGAAGAATTAGAACGAGAATTTAAATCGCGAAAGAAAGTAATTAATAATCAGCCAGACGATAAAAAAACAAAAACAAAAAAAGGGCTGGAGGACTTAATGACAGCTGCGTCAGAAACTAAAGATATTATCGCTTCCTTGAAGCCAGGGAAAGTCATCAGCGAGAGCGAGTATTTTGATTTGGCTCGACGTTTTGGCAATGTTTTTGTGGCTTCAACTGGCGCTGAGGCGGTCATAAAAATTTTAGAGAACATTGATTTAAAAAAAGAAGCTTCTAAAATCGAGAAAGAATTAGAAAAATCAAAAGATATTAGCCGTGAACGTTATCTACTTTATCGTTTTAAACTAGTTCGCTCTTTTTTGGAAAATAATAGCCGGCCAGAATGGATGATTTTAACAGTATTGCCGGTTTTGCCTCCAGACTTGCGGCCTATGGTGGCTTTAGACGGTGGACGTTATGCCACTTCAGATTTAAATGATTTATATCGTAGAGTAATTAATCGGAATAACCGATTAAAGAAATTAATGGAATTAAAAGCTCCGGAAATTATTATTACCAACGAGAAAAGAATGTTGCAGGAAGCAGTTGATTCGTTAATTGATAATAGCAGCCGTTTTGGCGCTCAGCCCCAACTTTCCGCTCAACGTCGGCCGCTTCGTTCTTTGGCTGATATGTTAAAAGGCAAGCAGGGAAGATTTCGTCAAAATTTGCTTGGAAAGCGAGTTGATTATTCTGGTCGTTCAGTAATTGTGGTTGGTCCGGAGCTTCGGCTTAACCAGTGTGGTCTGCCTAAAAAAATGGCCTTGGAGTTATTTAAGCCGTTTGTAATTAATAAAATTATTGAAAGAGGATTGGCTCATAATATCAGAAA
>CAYIWD010000021.1:0-10007 GCA_964367055.1 uncultured Candidatus Saccharibacteria bacterium | reverse complement strand
CTCTCGTCCGCCAGCTGGCGGACTCGAACCATGCCCGCTCGCCTGCGCAGGTTTCAAAAAAACAAATTTTTCTGTTTTACAAAAATAATTTTCTGCTTAATGATTTTAATTGGAATAATGGGTCGGCTACTCTGCTGACCACGATGACATGTCATAGTACTATGCTATAGCATAGTGCCTAATTGGGTATTGCTATTTATAGCTTTTTTAGATTTGACAAATAAAATTGGCTGTGATATACTTATGGTAGCATCTCAAGATGAGATGACTACTCAAAAAGAGCAGGCATCTCGCGAGGTGACTGCTCTTTAAATTCTAAAGAAAGGAGGTGAAAAAGATGGCTAGAGTTAATTTCGGCGATGTAATCCATGTGGATGGTAAGGCTTATCGCATCGGGGAAGATCAAGCCGAGGTAATAAATAAATGGCTTGAAATCTTGGAGAAAGAACCAAACCATCCCGGTACAGAAACTCAACTACTTGATATCTCCAGTAGTGTGCCCGAACTGAGGAGGCCAGGGGCTACGTTTCCGATTTCTAAAATCGTAAGAGACACAGCCGAATGGAAACGCGCCAATTCAGTTAAGCCGTCTGAGCGGGAATTTTGGAGTAAATTCTAAACGCTTTAGACGGGAACCGTCAGTAAAAGAAAAGCCCGTTCAAGGATAAAAACCTTGCGGGCTGTTTTTTTAAGTTTTTTGAGTTATTTACCAAAATCTCTAAAATTCTAAATAATCTTTAAGTAATCTTTAATTATTATTTTAATATTAACAGCGCTCTAACTGGTTAGAGCGCTCTGATAAGAAAATTTTCTGAGAAAAGATTTTCTGTACCCAAATCCTACTCGGTTTCTGTGTGGAATTTTTCGATGCTTCTGAAACTGACTTTTTCTTGGTCAAATTTTAATTGAACTGTGGCGAGTGGTCCATTGCGATGCTTAGCAATAATAATTTCTGCGGTGTTTTCTTCTTCAAGCGACGGTTCAGATTTGTCTTTGTCTTTGCGATAAATAAATAGAACCACATCAGCTTCTTGCTCAATTGAGCCGGATTCGCGTAAATCAGCCAGCCGGGGAATTTTTACTTCTCTTTGCTCTACGGCTCGCGAGAGTTGCGCCGCAGCTAAAACTGGCACTTCTAATTCTCTGGCTAAACTTTTGAGACCCCGACTAACTTCAGTCATTGCTTGAACCATATTGTCAGTATTGCTTCGCGGTGAAATCAATTGGAGATAATCAACTACTAAAAGCCCTAAGCCATGTTCAGCTTGAAGCCGGCGAGCCATTGAACGAAGCTGAATGATATTTGCCGATGGTGTATCGTCAATAAAAATCGGGGCTTGCGCCAAGCGGTCTAAAGCCGCTTGAATCATTTCAAAATCAATATCATCAGACAATCGGCCAGTGCGCAATTTCCATAAAGCTACTTGGGCTTCAGCCGCAATTATCCTGTCAATTACTTGGTCTCTGGACATTTCAAGCGAAAAAATTCCAACAGGCACTTTTGTTTTAATCGCGGCGCTTCTCACCATATCAAGACATAAAGCAGTTTTACCAAGCGATGGCCTGGCGCCTAAAATTATCAAATCCGAACGTTGAAAACCGGAAAGATAATTATCCAATTCATCAAAACCAGTAGAAACTCCCCGTAAACCTCTTTCTCCTTGGTGAAGTTTTTCTATTCTTTCATAGGCGGCTTTAAGTTCGTCTTTGATGGCTACGAATTTTTGCGGTCGGGATTTTTGGCTGATAGAAAAAATTTTCTGTTCAATGTCGTCAAGCAAATCCTCTGTATTTTCCGAAGTGTCAAAAACTCTTTCGGTGATTTGCGAAGAAGCGGTGATTAGGTCGCGCAGAACCTTTTTCTGGCGGACAATTTTAGAGTAATAAGAAATGTGAGCGGCTGTGGGAACAGAATTAATCAAATCCGTCAGATAAGCCGAGCCGCCAATTTCAATTAATTGATTTTCGTCTTTTAATTTTTTGCTGACGCTTAAAATATCAATCGGCTCTCCCTTTTCAAAAAGTCTAAAAATCGCTTCAAAAATTTTGGCATTGGCCGGTTGATAAAAATCAGCGGAGTAAAGTAAATCCGCCACTTTGATAATGGCGTCTTTATCAAGCATCAGCGCTCCCAAGACAGATTTTTCAGCTTCAATATCTTGTGGTGGTAATTTGAGATTTTCCATGAAAATCTTAAATTTCCAATTCCCAATTGCCCAATTCCCAAAAATTATTAGAAATTAGAAATTAGAAATTAGAAATTCTTTCGGACCCTTGGTCCGAAAGCCGTGTCTTCTATTCTGTATCCTAAACTTTCTATTTCTTTTCGCAACTCGTCTGCTTGAATAAATTGTTTATTAGCTCTTAACAACTCTCGTTTTTGGCTCATTTGCCTGATTTTTAGCGGAATTTTGAGGGGTTTTAATTTATCTAATCCAAGCCCTAAAACCTTATCAAATTTGAGAAGCAGTCGCCCTTTGGCCTTATTTGATAATCCATTGTCTTTAATAATTTGCCAAACAATGGAGATGGCTTTAGCTGTATTTAAGTCGTCGTTAATAGGGGCCAGAAATTGCTTTTCATAATTTTTTATTTGCTTGCCCGCCGAAGCCTTGGCGAAGGCGGGTTGTTTGTCATCAGCCATTTGAACAAAAGCATATAAGTTATCCAAGGCATTTTGCGCCGCTTGAAGCGATTGCCAAGTGAAATTTAATTTTGAACGATAATGACTGGTTAAGACCAGATATCTAAAGGCGAGAGGATTAAAATCTTTTTTAATTAAATAATTCAAAGTTAAAAAATTACCTTCTGATTTTGCCATTTTTCCGGCTCCTATCAATAAATGTTCTCCGTGAAGCCAAAATCTTGCTGGGATTTTTCCGAAAGCCACTTCTGATTGCGCAATTTCATTCGTGTGATGAACATTTAAGTGGTCAATTCCACCGCAATGAATATCAAATTGCTTGCCGAGATATTTTTGACTCATAGCCGAACATTCTATGTGCCAACCGGGAAAACCCTTACCCCAGGGCGAATCCCATTCCATCTGGCGCTTGCTATTTTTTGGTGAAAATTTCCAAAGAGCAAAATCAGTCGGATTTTTTTTGCCTTCAGTCATTTTTATTCTGGCGCCGGCTTTCAGTCCCTTAATATCAAGGTGAGCTAAGCGGCCGTAATCTTTGAGTCGCGAAGTATCAAAATAAATACCATCATTCGTTTTATAAGTAAAACCTTTCTTTTCTAAAATTTTAATTAAATTGATTTGTTCTTTGATGTGGGCGGTGGCGCGGGGAGTTAGTTTCGGTTTCAAAATATTTAACGCCGCACTGTCTTTTTGAAACGCTTTAATATAAAATTCGGCAATCTCCCAGACAGTTTTGTTTTCGCGCCTTGCGCCTTTTTCCATTTTATCTTCGCCAGTATCGGTATCAGAAGTTAAGTGTCCGACATCGGTATAATTCATGACATGATTGACGCTATAGCTGTTGTATTCTAAGACGCGCCGCAAAATGTCCTCAAAAATGTAAGTCCTTAAATTCCCGATGTGGGCATAATCATAAACCGTGGGTCCGCAAGTATATAAGCTGACTTTTTTATCGCGAATTGGCCGAAAAATCTGTTTTTTGCGGGTAAGAGTATTGTATAGTTTGAGCATTATTTTGATTTTATTAGAAATTCTTTTTATTAGCAAATTTTCAGGCTTGACCCCGTAGAGTCCCGCCAAGCGGGATCATACGGGGTTGACAAGGTTAATTTTATTTATATAATGTAAAAGTGTTTTATTAATAAATTATTATGCCCGAAGAAACTCAAAAAAATAATCAGGGAGAGGCAGAAGAATCAAAAGAGAAAGAAAAACCAGCCGCCTCCGAAGGAGGCGAGCCTCTCGCCTCGCTCGACGCGAGTCGAAGCGGGCGTCCCGAAAATAATTCGGGGCGGGAAACAATTGATGAACTATCAAAATGCCAAAAAGAGCGCGAGGAATATCTTGACGGCTGGAAAAGAGCTAGGGCAGATTTAATTAATTATAAAAAAGACGAGGCAAAAAGATTTGAAAGTATTGTTAAATTTTCCAACGAAACCATAATAAAAGATTTAATAATTGTTTTAGATAGTTTTGATTTGGCTTTATCGGTTCTGCAAAACGAGGCGGATGAGAGAAAAGAAAAAGGGCTTTACCTTATTAAACAACAACTGGAAGATATCTTAAAATTAAGCGGCTTGGAAAGAATTATAATTTCAGTTGGTCAGCCGTTTAACCCGTCTAATCAGGAAGCAGTGGCAGAAGTTGAATCAGATAAACTATCTGGTACAATTATTGAAGAAGTTGAACGAGGATATCTTTTGAATGGAAAATTAATTAGGCCGGCGAGAGTAAAAGTAGCAAAATAGTGATTAGCGATTAGTGACTAGTGATTAGTAAACAGCACTAGTGGCTAAACCCTAGTGGCTAGTGGCTTTAAAAATTATGGCAAAAATATTAGGTATTGATCTTGGCACAACCTTTTCAGCAATGGCGATTGTTGAGGGAGGCGAACCAAAAATTTTAGAAAATAACGAAGGTAATCGAACCACTCCGTCAGTTGTCGCTATTTCCAAAGCCGGCGAGCGATTAGTCGGTTTATTAGCTAAGCGTCAAGCTGTGGTTAATCCAAAAAACACGATTTTTTCGGTTAAACGTTTGATTGGCCGCAATTTTGACGACCCGGAAGTTCAACGAGACAAATCTTGGTTGCCTTTTGATATCCAAAAATCTTCAACCGGTGGCTTGGAAATTAAAATGGCTGACCCTTCGACAGGCTCAGGGCAAGCTAAATGGTATAAGCCGGAAGAAATTTCCGCCATGGTTTTGGCTAAA
Organism: uncultured Candidatus Saccharibacteria bacterium; assembly: GCA_964367055.1. Classification (GTDB taxonomy): domain Bacteria; phylum Patescibacteriota; class Minisyncoccia; order UBA6257; family UBA9933; genus UM-FILTER-39-64. The sequence goes on along the minus strand of CAYIWD010000021.1, from coordinate 5,149 downwards.
TTAAAAGCCGATGCCGAAGCAAAGTTGGGAGAAAAAATTGAAGAAGCAGTAATTACCGTACCGGCTTATTTTGATGATTCCCAAAGACAAGCCACAAAAAATGCTGGAGAAATTGCTGGCTTAAAAGTTAAAAGAATTATCAACGAACCAACTGCCGCGGCCTTGGCTTATGGTTTAAATAAACAGAAAAATGAGAAAATTGTGGTTTATGATTTTGGCGGCGGCACTTTTGATATTTCAATTTTGGATATTAGCGGTGACATCGTGGAAGTAAAGGGTACGGGCGGTGACACGCATTTGGGCGGCGATGATTTTGACAGAAAAATAATTGAATATTTAGTTGGCGAATATAAAAAACAAGAAGGCATTGATATCTCCAAAGATCCTTTGGCGCTTCAAAGATTAAAAGAAGCGGCAGAACGCGCTAAGCACGAACTTTCTACAGTATTTGAAACAGAAATTAATTTACCTTACGTCACTTTAGACGCTTCTGGTCCAAAACATTTTCTCTTTAAATTAACTCGGGCAAAACTGGAAGAATTAGTAAAACCAGAAGTTGACCGGTCTATTGAATTAGTAAAGAAAACTCTTAGCGAAGCGAATTTTAAAATTTCTGACATTAATGAAGTGGTTTTGGTTGGCGGACAAACAAGAATGCCATTAATTGTTGATGCGGTGAAAAACCTTTTTGGCAAAGAGCCGCATAAAGGAATTAATCCTGACGAAGTCGTGGCAGTTGGCGCCGCTATTCAGGCTGGTATTTTTCAGGGCGATGTTAAAGATATTTTGCTTTTGGATGTGACGCCTTTGACTTTAGGTTTAGAGACATTTGGCGGCGTGGCTACGCCGATTATTGAAAAGAACACAACAATTCCCACAGCTAAATCCCAGATTTTTTCTACCGCGGCTGACAGCCAGACATCAGTAGAAATTCATGTTTTACAAGGCGAAAGGTCAATGGCAACTGATAATAAAACTCTGGCTCGCTTTATCTTGGACGGCATTCCGCCATCTCCTCGAGGCATGCCTCAAATTGAAGTGACTTTTGATATTGACGCTAATGGCATATTAAGTGTTTCCGCTAAAGACAAAGCCACAGGTAAAAGCCAATCAATCCGCATTGAAGCGTCAACGCAACTTTCTAAAAATGAAGTGGAAAAATTAAAACAAGAAGCCGCGGCTCACGCCGAAGAGGACAGAAAAAAGAAAGAATTGGTTGAAGCTAAAAATCAGGCGGAGCAGCTTATTTATGTGGCAGAAAAAGCGCTAAGGGACGCGGGAGATAAGGTTTCAGCTGAAATCAAAGAAGCGGTTAATTCTAAAATTACAAACTTAAAATCCTTGCTTTCACAATCTCAAGATATTGAAACAATTAAATCAGCGACAGCCGAGCTTTCATTGGAGCTTCAAAAAATCGGACAAAGCATGTATAATCAGGGTAATGATGGACAGCAACCTACTCAATAAAGCCAATAGCACAATCGAACTTGATAGTTCAATTATAAAAATTATCATTTTAACGTCTGTCGGGCTTATCTCGGCGTTATGCTTCGGCTATTTTTTGAAATTATTTATTCTTGAAAGCCAACCTTATTTTCTGTTATTTTCATTTTTAGCAGTTATCGGATTCTTGGCGTTATACCTGCTTGATATTTTTTTTATTAAAACCATTTGGCTTACCAATCTAATTGTTTTTTTGGAGATGTTAGCGTTTTTGGCGCCGTTTTATGACCGGCTTTCAATGATTATCGGTTTGGCTAGCTTAATTGGTTTTTTACTTTTGGTCTGGGGAATTTACAGCGGCAGGAACGAGCTTGAAGACAGATTAAAGATAAAGTTTTGGGAAGTAAGCAAAAAATCTTTGCCTAAAGCCATTACTGGTTTGGCTTTAATAGCTACTATTGTTTCTGTCGGATTTTTCAGTTTGGAAGAAAATAATTTTTTTATTTCTAAACCGGTTTTTGAAAAAGGTGTCTCTTCGTTATTTAATTTTGATTTAGTTCAAAATTTTCTGCCGGGTTTTAACTTGTCATTGCCAGTTGAAGATTTAATAAAAAACATAGCTATTAATCAAATTGAAGGAAATTCTGAACTTAAAATTTTACCTTCAAGCGCTAAAGCTGCGCTAATAAACCAAACCGTAAAGGAGTTAAAAAATAAAATTTCAGATTTTATTAGTATGCCCTTAAATCTAAAAGCCAAAGCCTCGGAAGCGCTTTATGAAATAATGGTTAAAAAAATTTCCCAATCGCCGGAAAATAACAAATCTCTTGTTTTAATAATTATCGCTGTTTTAATATTTCTAACCATTATTAGCTTATCTTGGCTTATCAGATTTATCGCCACATGCCCGGCCTATATCATTTATGAAATTTGCTTAGCTTTGGGATTTAGCACTATAATGATGGAAAACAAAAGCAAAGAAATTATCGTTTTAAAATAAAATAATATTCAACAATTATGACAAAAAATTATTACAAAATTTTAGGCATTCATAAAGGCGCTTCTGATGAAGAAATAAAAAAAGCATTTTACCGATTAGCTCATAAATATCATCCTGATAAAGGCGGCGATGAGAAGAAATTTAAAGAAATCAATGAAGCGTATCAAGTTTTATCCAATAAAGAAAAGCGAGCTCAGTATGACAGATTTGGCCAAGTTTTTTCCGCTGGAGCTGGACCCACTTATGGCGGAGACGGCTTTGGCTTTGGTGAAGCCGGTCCTTTTGGCGAAGTAAAATTTGATTTTGGCGGAGATTTTGGCGACATCGGCGATATTTTCGACGCCTTTTTTGAAGGACTGGGGGTTAGGCAAAAACGCCGCACTTACGAGCGTGGGGCAGATATTCAAGTTATTCAGGAAATTACTTTGGAAGAAGCTTTCCGCGACGTTGAAAAAAAGATTAATTATTCTGTTGCGGTGCGCTGCCAAAAATGTGGCGGTTTGGGGCACGACCCGCAAGCTGGTTTTGAAAAATGCCCGGTTTGCGCTGGCCGAGGAGAAATCAAAGAAACCCGACGAAGTTTTTTTGGTGATTTTGTCCAGGTAAAGGCCTGCGATAAATGTTTTGGCACTGGCCAATTGCCTAAAAAAATCTGTGATACTTGTCACGGCTCAGGCAAGATAAGAGGCGAGAAAAATATCACCATAGAAGTCAGAGCCGGAATTGCCGATGGTCAGATTATTAAAGTTCAGTCAGCCGGAGAAGCAGGAGAAAGGGGTAGCAAAGAAGGGGACCTTTATATTAAAATCAAAATTAACCCCCACCCGATTTTCAAAAGACAAGGGGACGACTTGTTCATCAAAAAAGAAATTAAATTAACTGATTTGCTTTTGGGGCGTAAAATTGAAATCCCGATTATTTCAGGCAACCCCGAAGGAAAGCAAGCTTCCTACGGGGCAGGTAAATTAAAAGTGGAAATTCCAGCTGATTTTGATTTGAAAAGTAATTTAAGAATTCCGGCTGAAGGAATGCCGCGCTTTAATGGTTCGGGAAGAGGAGATTTAATTGTGGAGTTAACCGTCAAGACGCCAAGAAAATTAAGTCCGAAAGTTAAAGAAATTCTTGAAGATTTAGAGAGAGAAATTGATTAGGGTCTATATTTCAGATATTTTTTTGACCGCCCATAGCTCAGTCCGGTAGAGCAGCTCCCTTTTAAGGAGATGGTCCCAAGTTCGAATCTTGGTGGGCGGACAATTTTATTTGCTTTTATTTTAAAACTGTAGTAGAATAAAAACAGATCACTAACATAGAATTATATAGAAGGGAGGCGATGAAGGTGGGAAACTTTTTCTTAGAGATTAGGGGGAAGATCGAGACCGCCAAAAAAACGAGATCCAATTATGTTCTGGAGCTGGGCGAAAAAAGGGAAGCGATGGTGTCTGACGCCCTCGAGGAACTTAAAGGCGATCGTTTAATTAAAGCCTTTATTAAGACAATCAATTTGAGCTGGTCTGATGTGGTGAAAGGAGTCGATTTTTACGTCATTTATATAACCGATAAACACAGGGTTTGTCCCCTGTCGGTAAGTGGTCGGAGTTGGGTTGAATTTAAAAAACGTCAGCACCCGGAAAATCAGTGTATCAGTGTGGATTTAGAAGAAGAAATTTCCTCCATAAAAAATAAAATCATTCGAGCCATTGCGGCTCAAGAAAGGAAGTGGAAATCTTAAAAAGGCCTTTTGCTATATCTTTACAAGGGGCCTTTTAAAATTTATAATAAAGCGATGAATATTATTAAATTTTTTGATAGATTAGAAGATAAAATCAGAAGAAGATTGTCGCGGCATCCGATTGTTTACGCTTTTGTTGGCAGCGTCGGCATTATTTTGTTGTGGCGTGGAGTTTGGCTAATGGCCGATTTATTCAATTTAAGCGGATTTATGTCAATTGTTTTAGGCACGATAATTCTTCTTTTGACAGGCCTTTTCGTTTCATTTTTTATCGGCGAGCAAATTATTATTTCCGGCATCAAGCAAGAAAAAAGAATTGACGAAAAAACCGAAGAAGAAATCAAAAAAGAAGAAGTTAGTTTAAAACAGGTCAAGAAAGATTTAGAAGAAATTGAAAAAGAAATAAAAGAAATTGATAAGAAAATGGATTAAAATAATTTTGAAAATTTAATATTCCCCGGTAGCCCCGACGCGCTTCGCGGTCGGGGTCCCGACCTCCGACGCGGTGGTCGGAGCGTCGGGACTCAATTGTTAATTAAATAATGGCTTATGTTTATATTTTAGAAAGTTTAAGAGATGGTAGGTATTATATCGGAAGCACAGTTAATTTAGATAACAGATTAAAACATCATAAAGCAGGATACACGCATTCAACTAAAAGATTTGGGGATGTCGAATTGGTGTTTAAACAAGAATTTGATACCGTGCAGAGAGCTAGACATATTGAAAAGAGATTGAAAAAATTAAAACGAAAAGATTATCTAAAGAAAATTATAGAGGATGGATTTATTAAATTAGAATAACCCTTAGGCTCCGGAGTAGCTCAGCGGTAGAGCGGATCCCTGTTAAGGATACGGCCGCAGGTTCGAATCCTGCCTCCGGAGCCTAAGGGTTATTTATAGATAAAAGTGGGTTGTAGGTCCGACGCAGGGTCGGACTCCGACCTGCTGAGCGTCGGAGTTCGAATCCTACCCGGG
>CAYIWD010000020.1:0-10397 GCA_964367055.1 uncultured Candidatus Saccharibacteria bacterium | reverse complement strand
GAACCCCGATTTTGTCCGTGAAAGGGACATGTCCTGGCCGTTAGACGATAGGGCCTGATTTACAGCAAAGCTGCGAATAATTTTTAATTTCCAATTACCAATTTCTAATTATTTTTATTTATTCGGGATTTTTTAATAATTGTAATGAATATCAATTGGAGTTCGTGGGCTTCCTGCCAAAGTTTTCTTGCCTCTTCTTTTAATTCCGGGGTTGCCTTCGCAATCATTCTTAACCAATGCTTCGTTTCTTTTGCTTCTTTCTTGGAAATACCGATCTTGTGTTCAAAATCTTTTTTTGATTCAGTGCAATCGGCTTCGCAATAGTTCGAACCAATACTCGTGCCCGCCCTAACTAATTGGTCTATCAAAGAATTGGTGCGGTTCTTTCCTCTAAATCGTATTTCTTTGATGATTTATCATTTAGCATTTCATTGGAAATTAGAAATTGGAAATTTGGAAATTTATTACACGTGTCTATCCGCTACTTTTGTGGCGGCGTAGCTTTCTGGTTTTGTCCGCGCTTCAAAATTATAAGCTCGAATCATTCCGAGAACTTCCTGCATCATTGATTTGGTCTCGCCGTTTTCGCCGATATCCGCATGAATTTCAAAATCGAATTGGGACACATTAAATGTTTTAAGATAAACCAAAACTTCTTTAGCCACTTCCAAAGAAAATAAAACTTCTTGGATAATTCTATCTCTTAAGGTGTGAAATTTAGGCAGTTTCATTCTCCGCCAAAAATAACGGCCGCCATTGCCTACCCGGTGAACCACAATGGCAGTGGCAAAATCTACCACCACATCTGCGTGTCCTTCGGAATCGCTGCCGATAATAATTTTATAGTGACGATTTTTGTCTTCATTAATAAATCGGACAATTTCAGAAACCACTTGGCTAACATTCATTTTTAATCCGAGCGAAGTATTAAAAAAATCATTCACCCCGTTAGAAGTCTGTCTTTATATAACTCACAGTCAATTTCAGACAGGCTTTTGTTTGTTTATTACACCCCATTATTGCCAACCCCGTTAGAAATAAAATTTCTAACGGGGCAAAGACTTCTAACGGGGTTCATATTAACCTTAAAATAGCGTTAATGCATAAAATTGTCAATCTTGGTATAATATTAACTAGCCATGAAAAATCTTCTTCTTATTGATGCCAATTCCTTAATTCACCGCTGTTTTCACGCCCTGCCACCCTTTACTGGTCCTAATGGCCAACCAACTGGTAGCCTTTATGGTCTAGCCAATATTCTTTTAAAAATTTTACGCGAACAACAGCCTGAATTTATCGTGGTTTTTTTTGACCGGCCAGAACCGACTTTTCGAAAAGAAATTTTTGAAGAATACAAAATTCATCGGCCCAAAGCGCCAAGCGAATTAGTTTCACAAATTATTGAAGCTCACAATTTATTTGAAGCATTTGGCATAAAAATTTACGAATTAGCTGGCTATGAAGCTGATGATTTAATTGCTGTAGCGGCTTTGAATTTTAAAAAAATACCCGACATAAAGATTGTAATTTTAACCGGCGACTCTGACCTGCTTCAATTAGTGGAAGATGATAAAATTATGGTAGAAACCATCAAAAAAGGCATCAGCGAAACAATAATTTATAACGAAGCGAGTGTTGAAGAGCGCTACGAGGGTCTTAAGCCAAAACAGCTTCCTGATTATAAAGGATTAGTCGGCGATGTCTCAGATAATATTTTAGGCGTGCCATCTATCGGACCCAAAACCGCCATTCCTATCATTAAAGAATATGGCTCTTTGGAGAATTTTTTAGAAAACGGACAGTTAAACAAAAATTATTCGAAAATTATTAAATTTAAAGACCAGGCATTACTTTCAAAAAAATTAGGGACGCTTAGATGTGACGTCCCCATTAATATCGAAGATGTTTCTGAATTAAAATACAAAGATTTACCAAAAGAAAATTTAATTTCTTATTTTGAAAAATTAGGGTTCAAAAATTTAATAAATAGATTAACTAGTAATTAATTATTGGCCGCTGGCTTAACTATAATATAACGCTCTCTTCCTTCGCCGATACTCTCTGTTTTAACATCGGGATGCGAAGATAATTCTAAATGAATTAAGCGACGCTCATAAGCATTCATCGCTGGAAGTGATATCTCCTCTTTGGTGGCCACTGCCTTACGGGCTGCGGCCCGCGCCAGCTCCAGAAGTAAATTCTCCCGCTCGCGGCGATAATTATTAATATCAACAAAAAATATTTCACTCTCGCCACTCTTGACCGCCATTAATTTAAGTAAATAATCCAAACCAGAAACAAAGGCAGGGATAAATTGTTTAAACATTTCTCCCTCGGTAACAAAAATCAAAAAACGATTATTCTCGTCTTCGTAATTAACCGAGAAGTCATCAAAGCCCATTAATTCAATTAGTTTTTTAAGTTTATCAGTTAATTCTTTGTTCATAATTTATGATGGAAACTTTTCAGCCAGTCCCCTATTAATCATTATTTGTTGAATAGCCGAAAAAAGCGAAGTTGTCAACCAGTAAATACCCACCGCTGATGGCAAATTTAAAAAATATAAAAATACAATCGTTAAAATCGGGCCGAAATAAAGCATTTGCCGGCCCATTCTTTCGGTTGAACTTAATTCGTTAAGCGGTTTATTATTCTTGGGTAGCGCTAATTTTGCTTGAAAATATTGAGCTAGGCCAGCAATTAACGCAATAAAAATACTTCTTTTACTTAAATCAATTAATCCCAGGAAGGAATAGTTTAATATGGTTGGTGCTGGAATAAAAGAATAAAGATTGGTTAGTGCCTTAGTTGAAAATCCAGATAAAAAAACTTGGTAGAGGGCGATTAAAACCGGCAGCTGAACAATTAATAACAAAAAACCGGAAAACGGATTAACTTTGTGTTCGCGATAAAGATCCATCATCGCCTTCGCTTGTTTTTCTTTATCGTTTTTGTGATTGGTTTGAATTTCTTTTATTTTCGGCGCTAGACGCTGAAGAACCGACTGATCTTTGGCGCCTTTATGAAATAAAGGAAATAAAATTAATCGGATAATAATTGTTAATAGAATAATAGCAATTCCTAAATCACCAAAAGATAAATACTGATAGAGAAAGACGAGGGTGTTGAAAAGCGGCCGGTATAAAATTTCATTAAATAAAGTACTCATTGTTTTTTACTTGATGATTTAATAAATGATAATAACTCGTTTTCAATTTGACTTTTTGTTAATTCCCCGACGCTTGATAGGATGATTAGTAAAATATCCTTTCCTAAAATCCGCTGAAATCTATTTAAACGAATAAAATTGAAAAATATTCTTTTTAGACGGTTGCGCTTAACCGCGCCATTAACAGCCTTAGCGCTAATGACTATTCCAAATCGGCTAAAATTTAAATCATTAGGCGTGATTTTGGCAATAAAAAATTTACCTTTTTTGGTTATTGTGTCTTTATTTTTTTTACCAAGTCGATATTGCTGAATTGGTAGTCTAAATTTTTTTGCTAACAAGATAGTAAACTATAAACGGTGAACTATAAACGCTGATAGCTCATCCTTTATAACTAAACAGCGATTATCTTTCTCCCCTTTCTCCTTCTCCTGCGTAAAACATTGCGGCCGCCGGGCGTTCTTGACCTCTTTAAAAACCCGTGAGTTCTCGCCCTTTTTCTTTTTTTGGGTTGATATGTTTGTTTTGGCATAATTTAAATATAAAATATCAAAGATGAAATAGCAAATGCAAAAAATAAAACAGTTATCAACAGATAATTAACAGGTTGCGTTATTTTAGGGTATTTGACTTAGATTAAAATTTTAATATTATTAAGTTAGTTAAATTAGATGATTTTAAATTTATAAATTTTAAGAAATGGATATCAATAAAACTTGGCAATCGGTTTTAGCGGAGCTGGAATTCCAGATTTCCAGACCAGATTTTCTTACCTGGCTAAAAAATAGTCGATTGATTAAAAAAGACGACGATGGCCGAGCTATAGTTGGTTTGGTTAATAATTTTGCCAAAGAATGGGTGGAAAATAAATATCATAAAATTATTTTTGAAGCGATCCATTCTTTTGATGATACAGTTAAGCGTGTTGAATATGTGGTGTTAATGGAAGAAAAACCAAATTTACAAATTAAACCAGAAATTAGAACCAACTCAATCAGACAAGCGAGTTTACCGGAATTAAAAGTTGATCCAGAAACCAATCTTCATCCGCGTTACACATTAGATTCTTTTGTGGTTGGTTCATCTAATGAATTAGCTTACGCCGCCACCTCGGCTGTTATAAAAGACGTTGGTAAAAAATATAATCCTCTTTTTATTTATGGCGGTACTGGTCTGGGTAAAACCCATCTTATTCAAGCGGCTGGCAATGAAATAAAAAGTTTTTATAAAAGTAAAATTAAAGTGAAATATGTATCGTCAGAAAAATTTGTTAATGATGTGGTTTGGGCAATTAGAAATAAAAAAATGGACGACATTAAAAATAAATATAGAAGTATTGATGTTTTAATTATTGACGATATTCAATTTATTGGGGGAAAAGAAAGGAGTGAGGAAGAATTTTTCCATACCTTTAACGTTCTTTATGAAAATAATAAACAAATCATCATTTCATCAGATAGGCCGCCGGCCGCTATTCCCACACTAGAGGAAAGATTACGTTCTCGTTTTGAGGGAGGAATGATCGCTGATATCACTTATCCTGATTATGAAATGCGTCTAGCTATTATCAGAAACAAACTTCAAGAAAAAAATAGTACCTTACCCGAGATAATTTGCCAGTTAGTGGCTAATAAAATTCAAAGAAATATTCGAGAAATTGAAGGAATTTTAAATAAAATTATTTTTTATTCTGAAGTAAAAAATATTGAGCTTACTCCTAAGGTGGTGGAAGAAATTATAGATAATATTATTTCTCAAACCTCAAAAAACATCACCAGTACTCAAGTAATTAAAGTGGTGGCTGATTTTTATGAAGTAACCATTCAGGAGTTAATAGACCGTTGCCGGAAAAAAAGCGTTGTTGAACCACGTCAGGTCTCTGCTTTTCTTTTAAGGGATTTATTAAGTATGTCTTATCCAGATATTGGGGAAAAGCTGGGGAAAAGAGATCACACAACCGCTATTTATGCTTATGAAAAGATTTCACGAGAAATTAATAAAAATCAAGGTTTAAACCAAAAGATAATTTTAATTAAAGAAGCTATTTATAAATACTAATAATTTTTATTATTAAGTTTTCAACAATTAATTAATATCTTATTAAATTTAAAAATGATAAATTTTAAAGTCTAGTTGTGTGTTTTTATTAATAATCCACATATTATTACTTACTACCACTACTACTAAATTTTAATTAATTATATATGAAAATAGTAGTTTTAAAGAATAACTTAAAAATTGGTTTAGATACAATCAGTAAAATCGGCGCCGAAAGCGGCTCTATTACTCTTCCTATTCTTAAAAATTTTTTAATTGAAACAATCGATAATCAATTAAAATTATCAATAACTAATTTAGAGGTAGCTATTACTAATTTTATTCCGGCTAAAGTTATAGAAGGTGGTAGTTTAGCAATACCTTTTTCTATTTTTAACTCAATAATTAATAATCTCCAAGCTGAAAGAATTGATTTAGAAAGCGATGGTCAAAAATTAATAATAAAAACCGATAATTATCAAGCTAAAATTCAAGGAAATAAAAGAGATGATTTTCCTATTATCCCTCAAATTACTAATCAATCATTTTTAGAAATACCAATTTCTGTCTTTAAAAAATCACTATCAATGGTAATTAGCGCTGCTCAAATTTCAGAGATCAAGCCAGAATTAAATGGCGTGCTTTTTGATTTTCAGATAAATGTTTTAAAATTGGTCGCTACTGATAGTTTTAGATTAGCAGAAAATAATATTATTAATACTCAATTTAAATCTAATATCGAGAAAAATTTTAGAATAATTATTCCCATAAAAACAATTCAAGAAGTAATAAGAATATTTAAAGACGATGAAGATAAAATGATGATTTATTTTGACCAAAATCAAATTCTTTTTAAAACCGAACATTCAGAAATCATTTCCCGTTTAATAAATGGAGATTTCCCTGATTATCAATCAATTATTCCCCAATTATTTGAAACCGAGGTTATTTTAAATAAAGAACAATTAATTAATTCACTAAAGCTAACTAGCTCTTTTACTGACCGTTTAAACGAGATAAAAATTTCTATTAAAGAAAATACAAAAAATATTGAAGTTTCTTCATCTAACCAAATTTTAGGAGAAAATCAATATTTGATTCCTTCAAAAATAAAGGGAGGAAGTACGGATATTGTTTTTAATTGGCGATTTCTTTTAGACGGTATAAAAGTTTTTGATTCGGAAAATATCTTTTTAGGTTTAAACGGCGATAATAAGCCGGTTTCCATAAAGTCCCCCAACGATATTTCTTATTTTTATATCTTAATGCCAATTAAATCTAATTAATCTTGTTTTTAACCGGGTAATTGTTGCCACCAAGATTTTACTGGTAATTCCCAATTCATAAATTGAGAATCTGATTCTGGATTTGATGGTTGAAGTCCTAATGGGTTATTTTTGTCTATATAATAAAGAATATCATGGACTTCGCCATTAATAGTATATTGGCCATTTAACATAGGCTTAGATTGAGAAATATTTTCTGGTTTATTAAAAAATTCCGGTGTTTGGTTTTCTATCGCCTGACTCATAAAGTCATGCCAAATCGGTACAGCAGCTAAAATACTACCAGCTTGTTTTTGCATTGGTTTGTTATTATTATTACCCGCCCAAACCCCAACAACTAATGATGGAGTATAGCCAATCGTCCAAGCATCTTTATAGTTGTTAGTGGTACCGGTTTTTAAGGCTACTTCTCTATCTGGAAAGACTGTTAAATTAAGACTGTTTTGAAAAAGTCCAGCGCGAGTTTCTGTGTCAGAAAGAATATTATTAATAATCCGAGCGTATTGTGGTTCAATAATTTGATTGGCCTGATCAATATATTTTTCTAAAATTCTTCCCTCTGAATCCTTTACTTCTAAAAGCAAAGATTGTCGGTGTTTAATTCCCTCTTGAGAAAAAACAGAATAAGCACTAACCATATCTATTAATTTTACTTCTCCGCCACCCAAAACCAAAGAAAGACCATAACGATTAGGATTGTTTAAGGTTGTAATCCCAAAATCTTGAGCGGTTTTTATTGTATCAACCAAACCGGCCAGATAAAGCACTTTTACCGAAGGCACATTAATTGATTGACCTAGGGCTTGGCGGAAACTTACCGGGCCTCTAAATTTTTCGTCGAAGTTTTCCGGGTGGAAACAGAGCGGATTATTATCGGAAAAATTAATATTAGTTAACGGGCAAATATTATTATAAGAAGAAAACTCGGTTGGCAAATCAAAAACCATAGTTTCTGAAGAATATCCCTTTTTAAAAGCAGTGATATAAACAATTGGCTTAATAGATGAGCCGGGCTGTCTCAGTCCTTGAGCCGCCACATTAAAATTACCCTCATTTTTGGTATCAAAGTAGTCCTTTGAGCCGACTAGAGCTAAGATCTGACCGGTTTTTGGGTCTTGGGCCACCAAAGCCGCATTTTTGCCTTGGTATAATTCGGTATTTCTTTGAGCGCCCTCACTAATAGATTTTTCCGCTAATTGTTGAAGCGAATAATCAAGAGTAGTAATTACATTAAGTCCCCCCTTTTCTACCACATCCTCGCCATATTTATTAACTAAATAATCCTTTACCATCATTACAAAGTGAGGGGCTTTGATAGAACCAATATTTGAGCTGGTGAATTCCAATTTAAAATTCTGCGCTTGCTGTTCTTGTTGTTTATCAATAAATCCAATATTCAGCATTTGTTCCAAAACATAATTTTCTCGTTCCTTTAATTCATTTTGATGAAGTCCCCAAGGAGAATAATAAGAAGGTGCTTGAAGCATGGCTGCTAAGGTGGCTGCTTCGGCTAAATTTAAATCTTTGGCTGATTTAGAAAAATACGTCTCTGCGGCGGCTTCAATCCCATAAGCGTTAGAACCATAAGGAACTTGATTAAGGTAAAGATTTAAAATTTCGTCTTTAGAATAACGTTGTTCTATCCAATAAGAGAGAATTAACTCTTTTATTTTTCTAGTGATGGTTTGTTCCGATGTTAAAAAAGCATTTTTTGCTAATTGTTGGGTAATAGTTGAACCGCCCTGAACAATTTGACCTTTTATAACATCAGTTATTAAAGCTCGAATAATCGCTCGCCAATCAAAAGCCGGATGAGTGTAAAAACTTTGATCTTCAATAGCTAGAGTCGCCTTTTTAACATAATCAGGAATTTCTTCAAATGGGATAACTGTTCTTTTTTCTTGGCCGTGAATTTCATAAAGCAAAACTTGGCCTGTTTTGTCGTAAATTTTAGTTGATTGGCTAATTTGACGATTAACCAATTGTTCGGGATTGGGCAGGTCCTTAGCAATTCTCGTAATAACTATCAAACCCCAAAAACCCAAACCCAAAATGGCGAGTAAAACTAACCCAATAATTTTTAAAAAAAGGCGCTTTTTTTTCTTCACCACAAATAATTATTTATTATTCAAGATAATTATCTTCGTCATCTTCGTCATCGGTGGTTTCCTCTTCGTCTCCTTCCCCCTCCTCTTCTTCCTCCTCATCCCCGCTTTTTTCTTTGTCCCACTTATCGTCGCTTGTCTCATCTGAATCCTGCATTTTTAAAGGATTTAAAATATTTAATTCAGTCATTGTTATAATTTATCCCGTTAGAAATAATGACCTGCCGCTATGCAACGTGGGTTGCCACTAAAAATAATTCTTATAGAGCTTCAAATACCTCGTGGAAATTTCTAACGGGATTTATTTTAAAAAAACCAAACGACCTTTTAATTAGATTAGGTTTTGAATTTTATTATAATTACTTCCTACGATTGCCGCGGCCAAAGCGTCGGTTGCGTCATCGTATTTATTAATTGTCTCTATTTTTAAAATTTTAGCAACCATTTTTGCCACCGACTTTTTGTCGGCCAAGCCATAACCAGTAACATTCTGTTTAATTTCAAGCGGACTATATTCCAATAGAGGTATTTTGTATTTAGTAATTAATAATGTCAAGACGCCTCGCGCTTGCGCCACCTCTAGGGCGGTTTTTAGATTTCTCATAAAGTAAAGTTTTTCCATCACCGCCAAATCTGGTTTTTCTTTTTTTAATAATTGCGAAAATGATTTTTCTAACTCAACTAATCTTTGATTTTTATCTTTAGAGGAAATTTTTAATAAGCCGGCTTTAATAAATTTTATACCAGTATTTCCCTTTTTGATTAATCCATAGCCCGCCCTTGCGCTGCCTGGGTCAATGCCGAGTATTATCATGAAATATGTTTAGGTGTTAGTATACACATCCTGAACCTCATTTTGTTCTAATAATTCATCAACAAGTTTTTGAATTTTCTTTTGAGCTTCATCTGAAATTGGCTGCTTAAATTTTTCTTGCCAACCAAAACCAGATTTAATTTTAAGTTGTTCAAACGCCCAGCGAACACTGCCTGGTTCGGCAATTTTTGCCTCGTTTTTGTCAAGAACATTTTTAATCTCATTAATAGTGCGGTTTTTACTGTCGGTAATCGCTTCAATTAAAATCGCCGCTCCTTCTGGCCCGTACGCCTCAATAATTAATTCTTCTAAATTTTTATCCTCTGAAGCGCGTTTAATAGCGCGTTCAATATTTTCTTGCGGCACGTAATTTTCCTTGGCTTTATCAACCGCAGTTCTAAGTCGCGGATTAAAATCCAGACTTGATTCATCGCGCGCCGCGATAGAAATTGCGTTAAGTAATTTTGAAAACACCTGACCGCGTTTGTGGTCAGAAATTTCTTTTTTTCTTTTTATTCCAGCCCAATGTGAATGCCCGGACATGCCATAATTTTATAAATTTCTAGCTAAAAAAGCAAAAATTTATCTTTTCTCAGAAAATTTTCTTTTCCCTCAACCCGCTTCGCTCGCCCAGCGTGCTCGCTCGCTTGTTCCTCGGCTCGCTCCTCCCCGACCACGGGTCGGGGAGACCATGCCCGCTCGCCCCGTAACTCAACTCAGTTGAGTTTACGGGGCTCGCCTGCGCAGGTTTCGGGAAAATAAAATTTTCTGCTTTTATCATTAAACAAATAATTGTTTTTTTAAAAAATAGCCCCACGAACTCGCTTAACTTAAACGAATTCGTGGGGTGTTGTCGTTCTACTTGCCGATTAAGAGCAAGAAGAACGACTAAAAGTGCTGCGATCCCGATGCCTAATAGGAACCAGGCCTGGGACGCGTGCTGCATGATTTTTTGTTCTGTTCAATTCATTCAAATTACCTCCTTT
>CAYIWD010000019.1:0-10859 GCA_964367055.1 uncultured Candidatus Saccharibacteria bacterium | reverse complement strand
TCCGCAAAGGTCATAAACATTTTTCCACATTTTACAATCAAGAATAGCGTCTTCGCTTTTATCTTTTATAGTAAAATAAACATGCCCTTTTTGAGCAAATTTAAGCTCGCTGATTTCTCCAAGTACGCGATGTTCTTGTTTTGCGAAAAAAGTGTTAAGAAATTCTATATACTCGGAAACAGAAAAAACTTTGATATCTTGAGCCATTGATTGATTATAAGCTTCTAATATATTAATTTCTACTCTATAATACTTACAATGTTTATTGATGACGTTATTATTAAAGTATACGCAGGAAATGGCGGGAAAGGCGCTGTGGCGTTTAATAAAAACCTGATGTCGCTTGGGCCTGCTGGCGGAAGCGGCGGAAAAGGCGGAAGTGTATACGCCGAGGGTATTTCTGATTTGAGCGCGCTTCAACAATTCCGCTATAAAAAAGTGTTGCGGGCAGAACATGGCATGGACGGCAGAGAGCAATTTAAAGACGGCCATGATGGGAAAAACTTTATCATAAGAGTTCCGGTGGGCACTGTTATCCAAAATCTTACGAATGGAAACAACGTGGAAATCGTTAAAATTGGCGAGCGGCTGATTCTCGCAAAAGGTGGCAATGGCGGCAAAGGCAATTTTCATTTCCGTTCTTCGACGAACACGACGCCGATGCAATTTCAATTGGGGCTACCAGGCGAAGAATTCAAATTACGGCTGGAGCTGAAACTTATCGCGGACATCGGGCTTGTCGGGTTGCCGAACGCCGGCAAATCGAGCCTCTTAAACGAACTTACGAACGCCAAAAGCCGGGTCGCAGATTATCCTTTTACCACGCTTGAACCGAATCTCGGAGTTTATTACGAACTCATTATCGCAGATATCCCGGGACTTATTGAAGGTTCATCAAAAGGAAAAGGGTTGGGCATAAAATTCCTGCGCCATATCGAACGGACAGGAATTATTTTCCATCTTGTCTCCGCTGAATCAAGCAATCCAGTAAAAGATTATAAGGTCATCAGAAAAGAACTTGGCGCTTATAATAAAGCCTTGTTAAGCAAATCAGAATATTTATTCTTAAGCAAAAGCGACAACGTGTCGCCAGTAGTCCTAAAAAAGAATTTGGCTACGCTTAAAAAGCTGAACTCTAAAACTATCGCAATTTCAATCTTGGACGATAAAAAATTGGAAGAGGTAAAAAATATCTTGAATAAGATAAAGGCAAAAAAATTCGCTGGCCTTAAAAAATAATCCCGTATCATAATGCGATTTGTTGTATTGCGGAACACCAAAGGGGTATTATAATTACATTATCCAATGAACAATTCGATCACCATAAGGCGCAGCCCAATTGTTTTAATACGCAATTTCATCGGAATTGAAATCCTTGCTTTTGTGCTTTATTATCTCGCCACAGGCCACGGCAATTATAAATTTGAGTTATATACCCGGTTATTTTTTTCAAATTTACTGCCCTATGACTTCGCTAAATTTTTGTTACTTTCCGGAGCGCAATTATTTATAACTATCTACGCTTTTCTAAGCTGGTACTACGAATACTATAATATAAATCAAGGCGTTATTTCTCACTCGCACGGAGTTTTTTTCAAAAAAAATAAAACTTTTCCATTAGAGAAATCAATGACTGTTGTGCTGTCTTCCGGGCCTATTGGAAAATTATTTCATTACGGTTCTATTAATCTTCAAAATAACAATCACAACTCAATAATTTTAAAAACAATTTCGCGCCCTAAAAATTATCTGAAGATAATTGAGAGATTCATTAGCCCAAATATTCAGAGATTTACTGAAAAACCAGACATCGCAAAAATAATTAATCAAGAAGAAGATGAAAAACTTGAGTTCAAGTCCTCGCTTCGCTTTGACCATAAAATCGGCAATATAAACCGCGATTTAGAAAAAGCCGCGATGAAAAGCATTGCCGCTTTTTTGAATTCCAAAGGCGGCTATCTCGTTATTGGAATTGATGACTCACGCAAACCACTGGGATTACATCATGATTATCAAACCCTACAACACAAAGACAGCGACGGATTTGAAAATCATTTCACGCAAGTGTTCAACGCTATGATTGGCCCGGAATTCCGAAGTTTAGTAAAATTATGGTTTTATAATGTTGAAGAATACGAGGTGTGTATTGTCCAAGTTTCACTCGGTCACAAGCCGGTTTATCTAAAGTTAAATGAAGACGAGCGTTTCTATATAAGAACAGGAAATATCGTCACAGATTTGAAATTTAGCGAGGTTGAATCCTATAAACGTTCCCGCTGGCCCCGGCGTTAAAAAAAGGACCCCAGGTGACGGGTCCTTAAAACGAAATCTGTGCTCTGCACTTCAGCCAACCTTTTGCCACATACCCAGACCGGCGATTTTCCCGATAATAGACGAGCCGCCTGTAATATTCAACATTCCGCATGGATTAACCTCGAGATATACGCAGGTTCGACCCATGCCAGCAGGCGCAGTAAGCTGAATTCTATCCTCTTTTTCCAACTCAATCACCGTGTCCGCTTTTACTTTTATCGGTATACCATTTATCTTCATTACTACCACCTCCTTTCCAATTTTTTATTTACTAAAAACAACATATAGGTTTAATTAAAATTTGTCAAACTTTATTGACAGAAAAACTCCTACAATCCTAAACCTGCCAGATTAATTGTTTGAAGAAAATAAGGGATTAAGAAAACTAAAGCGATAAGCGGCAAAATGATTACGGCAATACTGATGATAAGCGTTAAGCGGAAGTATTTTCTAGTTTTTTCAACTGACGCATAAACCGCATCAATTTTTTTATCCATTTCGTCTATTCTTTTTGATAATTCCGGTTCCATACTAATAAGTATAAAATAAACCCCGTTACTTGACAACGGGGCATTTAAACACCTATGGCAAATTAGTTAAGATTACTTCGCTCGCCCAACTCCGCGCCAAAAACGCAGGGCATTCAAGTAACGGGGTAAATTTTAATTAACGCAAAGCGTTTCGTAGAATTCTTTTGCGTAGCCGGATACTTTTGGGCGTTACTTCCATCAACTCATCATCGCCAATATATTCAAGCGCCTGTTCCAACGACAATATACGCGGCGGTATTAAATCGTCTGTTACCGCGTCGGTCTTGGCCCGAAAGTTTGAAAGCTGTTTTTGCTTACAAACATTTACTACAATATCTCCGTCTTTAGCATTCTGTCCCACCACCTCGCCTTCATAAACTTTTTCGCCTGGACCAATAAACATAACGCCTCGCTCTTGGCTGCGTAAAAGCGCGTAAGCAGTAGCAGTACCTGCTTCATGAACTACA
Source organism: uncultured Candidatus Saccharibacteria bacterium (assembly GCA_964367055.1). Lineage (GTDB taxonomy): Bacteria > Patescibacteriota > Minisyncoccia > UBA6257 > UBA9933 > UM-FILTER-39-64. Next base: position 7,549 of record CAYIWD010000019.1, on the reverse strand, counting down.
AGCGAGCCGTGAGGATTCGCTACAACAGAATCAAACTTTGGAAAATAACCCGCGAAAAGAGAATTAATCACGCCAGTCCCCCGAGTTTCTACCATAAACTCGTTGCGGAAACCAATGAGGCCGCGGGTGGGAATAAAAAAATGAAATGAGGCAATGCTGTTTTCAACGCTCATATTTTTTAACTCAGCTTTCCGCTCGTTCATCTTTTGAATAACAAGACCAGAATATTTTTCCGGCACCTCAATCCAAACATCTTCTGCTGGTTCCAAAATTACGCCGTCTTCTTCCTTAAAAATAACCTCTGGTTTTGAAACTTGAAGTTCATAACCCTCGCGTCGCATCTTTTCTATAAGAATTGTTAAGTGCAGTTCGCCGCGGCCGCTAACTAAAAATTCATCAGTTGAATCGCATTCCTCTACCCTGAGCGCCACATCATTATCAAGTTCTTTGAAAAGCCGCTCGCGTAAATTGCGCGAAGTGCAATATTCGCCCTCAGTTCCAGAAAAAGGAGAATTATTAACGGAAAAAACCATCTTAACTGTTGGTTTTTCAATCATAATTAAAGGTAATGGTTCGGGGCGCTCTGCGTCAGCGATGGTATCGCCGATATTCACTTCTGCTATACCAGAAATAGCCACAATATCGCCGGCGCTAGCCGATTCAACTGCCACACGCTTAAGACCTAAAAACGTCATCAATTCTGTAATCTTAAAATTTTTTACTGTGCCATCGCTCCTTATGCGTGCGACTTGCATTCCATTTTTTACCTCGCCGCGATGGATTCGGCCTACCGCGATTCTTCCGATATAATTATCGTATTGAATAGAAACCACTATCATCTGAAAAGGCGCATCGCTTATGATTTTCGGAGCTGGAATATATTTAATAATGGCGTCATAAAGAGGAACAATGCTTTTCATGTTAGCGAGCTCGGGCGATATGTCTGCCACGCCCAATTTTCCCGCCGCGTAAATAATGGGAAAATTCAATTGTTCTTCTGTCGCGCCAAGATCAATAAAAAGTTCAATTACTTTTTCAAGTACATGGTTTACACGGATGCTCTGTTTATCAATTTTGTTTATAACCAAAATAATCTTATGACCGGCGCTAAGCGCTTTTTTCAACACAAAACGAGTTTGCGGCATCGGACCTTCTTGAGCGTCAACAAGTAAAAGTGAACCGTCAGCCATGTTCAAAACGCGCTCCACTTCTCCGCCGAAATCAGCGTGTCCCGGCGTGTCAATAATATTAATTTTCGTTTCATGATAAATCACCGCAGCGTTTTTGGAAAAAATAGTAATGCCGCGCTCACGTTCAATCTCGTTTGAGTCCATAATCAGTTCGTCATTTACAAGTTTGCCGAGCTTGGTCTCGGATTGTTTTAAGAGCGCGTCAACCAAAGTTGATTTGCCGTGGTCAACGTGAGCGATAATTGCGATGTTGCGAATCATAGAAATTTTAGTGTATAAGAAAATTAGATTTTTGTCAAAGATAAAATTTTCGTTCTTGACCAAGGGACTCCCAATCTGTAATAATACTATAGCTATGAAAAAAACCTTAAAATTTATAATACTTTTAATCGCTATCGCCTCTTTTATTTTTCCGAGTTTTAATTCTTTTGCCGCGACTAATAAATTTTATTACGCTGGCTGGCTGCCATTTTGGAAAAAACAATCCGGCGCTAATAATATTTCTTTAAGTTTAGAAAAATTTCAGGAAATCAGCCCGTTTTCTTATGAAGTTTCTAGCAGTGGCAAATTAGTAGACGTGCTTAAAATTACCGAGGGTTTCTGGCCTAATTGGCTATCAGCTTTACGTGATATGAAAATAAAGATTATTCCGACAATTGCTTGGTTTGACGGCCCAGCGATTCATAAGCTTTTATCAAATAAAACAACGCGCATTGCCCACGAAGACGCCATTACAAAACTTGTCAAAGACCAAAAATTTGACGGCATTGATATTGACTATGAAGCCAAACTCGCTGAAACCAATCCTTATTTTGCCACTTTCATTTACGGGCTCGCCATCCGACTTCACCCCTTGGGAAAAACTCTTTCTTGTACCATTGAACCGCGGATGCCAGTTTCTTCAAGATATACGCAAACCGGCACCGACCTTGATACCCAATACGCTAATGACTATGTAGCGTTAAATAAATATTGCGACGAAGTAAGAATAATGGCCTATGACCAGGGCGTGATTGATGTAAAATTAGATGCAATAAAAGGAAATGGAGAATTTTACGCGCCAATAGCTGACCCAGCTTGGGCGGAAAAAATAATAAAAGAAGCCACGAAAACCATCAGCCCCAAAAAAATCATGCTCGGTATTCCGACTTATGGCTATGAATACGAAGCGACTTGGGAAAATGGAATTACAACTTATCGTAGATTAAGAAGCCACACTTTTTTTCAAGCGATAATTCGCTCCGCCACTGTTGCTGCTATTCCAAAACGTAACAGCGCTGGAGAATTAAGTTTTACTTACTCAACCAGCACCTTTGTTGATAGTGTTTCAAAATCACTAACTTGGTATGTTTCCTCAACTAAACCGTTAGCTATTACCTCAATTGGAACGAGTACGCCTGTAACTCGCTTTGTTTCTTTTTCTGACGCTCAATCAGCCAAGCAAAAAATAGACCTGGCCAAAAAATTAGGACTTCGCGGCGTAATTTTTTTCAAATGGGACAGCGAACAAGACCCTATTCTTTGGCAAATGATGAAATAATATGATTTTAACAACCCACGCTATTGTTGGCGCCGCTGTTGGCCGATTAGTTTTAAACCCCTATGAATCTTTCGCTCTCGGATTTATAAGCCATTTTTTAATTGACGCTATTCCTCACTGGGCATATCCATTGGCTTCGCTTATCAGGGATGAAAAAGACCCGCTTAAAAAAGATATGATTTTGGACCGACGCTTTATCAGAGATTTGATTCTCGTTATCATTGATTTTTGCTCTGGCGTTGCGCTAGCTATTTTTGTTTTCCAAGGCGCAATTAGTTTTATAAATTTTTCTTTACCTCTCTTAGCCGGAGCTTTAGGCGGAGTTTTGCCAGACGCCTTGCAATTCGCTTATTTTAAAATTCGTCGCGAGCCGCTTATAACTCTTCAAAAATTGCATATTCGCGTTAATGGCAAAGAAGATATTTTTGCGTTGCCTTACGGATTATTGTCCCAAATCATCTTAATCATTGCGGTCGTAATCATCTCTAAACTTATATTGCAATAATTTTTAGTCAGCAGATTCCTCAATTTTGCTGCGCACATAATTTCTGGCTCCTAAAAATATAACAAGTAAAAGTGCAAATAGCGCGATAACCGACATACGTCCGAATAAAGTATCCAGCTCGACGTATAAATGACTAAAAAAATAGCCGGTAGCTATTAAGACCCCAGACCAAATAAATTGACCGCTTAGGTTTATAAAAATATAGCGCCTAAAAGGAATACGGACCATGCCGGCAGTAAGTAAAGTAACAATAGCAAAACCCAAGCCGTTGCTGATTTTTGAAATGAAAAGAATTGAATTTTTATAACGATGAAATATCTTTTGAACCCTTGAAACGCGTTCCTCGGTGACATTAAAATATTTTCCAAAACGCAGAACAAAGCCGTGTCCGAAATGGAACCCTATTAAATACCAAGCCGTGTCACCAATCAAATCGCCGAGCATTAACGCCCCATAAAGAGGAAAAAATGAAAAATATCCCATTTTTAGAAGTATGCCTCCAACGATTGATAAAATTGGTCCTTCGGCTGTGGCGGTAAGAATAATAAAAGCGTAGACAGCGTAAGGATAATTAGCAACTAAGTGAATTAAAAATTCCTGCATTTTATTTTTTAATAAAAGAATCAGCGTTGAAAAATGCCTTAATGTATTCAACTAAGTACTTGAATCCTAATTTAAAAAAACCTATTCTCTCGAAACGATCGTCGCAGCTTTTTACTATTAATTTTAAATCAAATAAAACCTTGCCTACTTTGCGGCTAATAAGCATGGCAATAGTCGCGTCATCTCCCCAAAAAGCCAGTGGAGGCAAACCGCCTATGGCGTCAATTACCTCTCTTCTAGCAGCAAAATTTCCGCCAATTATAATTCCCGCTTTTTTTCTGAAAATAAATTGTAAGATTCGCGTGCCAGGCGGTGCTACCCAATTTGTGTAAATATAATTAATCACCCAATAAATTCCTTTAAAGTTGTAATCGTAAGGGCCGGAAACCGCTGCGATGCCTGATTTAGATAAATCTTTGGTTATTTTTTCCAACCAATTGCGAGGCGGAATACAATCCGCATCCAAAAAAACTGAGATTTGTCCTTTGGAATTTTCAAAGCCGGCTTGTCGCGCCATATTAGCGCCTTTTTTATTTCCTTTAACTACAATATCAGCGCCGGCCTCAAGCGCTTTTTCATAAGTGTTGTCGGTTGAAAGATTATCAACCACTATGATTTCAAAATCTTTTCTCTGGATATTTTGCGCTTTTAAAGCGTTAATAGCATTAACTATATTTTCCGCTTCGTTATGAGCTGGTATGATAACAGAATATCTCATAAAATTTTTTCCGCAAAAAATTCTTGTTCTGTTTTAAACCACTTTTTCGCCAAGTGATATATGGTATAAGTGATGAAAAACGCAGCCGCCACATCTATTGAATAATGAAGATGAGCCATCAGTACTATTGTTCCAAAGAAAAATGACGACAAAAGACAAGACCAGCGAACATATTTATTTTCCCAGAAAATCAGAGCCATCAAAAACGGCAGGCCGGTGTGGCTGGAAAAAAACAGGTCGCTGCCAGAGGTAAAAACAGAAAAAAAAGAATTTGAAACAGTGGTGTTAATCTGGTCAGGAAACGGCCCGATATGAGTCAGAGTCATAAAAACAGCGCGTATTACCACAAAAAGCGAAATGCTTTTCAGCATAAACGGAGTTTTCTTGAATTCAAAAAAAACAACGTAAAGCCCTAGGAGAATCCAAAAAATAACCGGACCGTAAACAAAAATACCGTCAACGTCAAAAACAGGGATATTGCTTAAAACAATATCGGTAACCGAATTGCTAGCTTTTTCGTTGACGTATTGTATGGTGAAATAAGTCGCGGTTATACTTATAGCCAAAAACAAAAAAGCCGTTATGAACGAAAGCAGAAACTTGCGGTCGGACAATTGAGACATACTAATTTTCATTATATAATATATTGGTGCTTTTTCCAATATTGACTTGTGTATAAATAATCTTGAACAAGTGTTAAAAAAATGCTATTTTTATATATATGAATCATATTTTCTTTTTCTTATTTTTGTTTTGGCTGAGTTTTATCGTAGCAAAGCTTGAAATTGAAATAGAAGGAGAGTTTGGTTGGGCGGAAAAATTGCCCACCTGGCGGCTCTCTCGCGAACATTGGATAAGTAAAGTGTTCTTCGGCGGAAGACCAGCAACAGGTTATCATGTATGGGTAAATCTTCTTATCTTATCTTTTGTCCACATAATTTTTGTATTCACCTATTTTTCTTGGGCAATAGAAATTAAAATCATCTCATTTTTTATTTTATTCTGGGTATTGGAAGATTTTCTATGGTTCGTTTTAAACCCAAAATTTTCCATTAGAAATTTTAAACGCGACAAAATTTGGTGGCACGCGCACCATTGGTGGTTCATTGCTCCAGCGGAATATTTCATATTTGTACCAATAGGAATAATTCTGTACTTAATATAAAAGGGATATAAATGTCTACCGGTATTTTTGAGTTGTCAATTATTATTTTAATCGCCGCTGGTCTGGGAATTGCCGCCAGGCTTTTTAAACAACCAATTATTTTAGCTTATATTTTTTCAGGTATTATCATAGGTGTTTTCGGTTTTTTCCATTTAACCAATAAAGATTTATTCCAAACTTTTTCCGAGCTGGGATTAATGTTCCTGCTTTTTTTAATAGGTTTAGAGATAAATTATTCTTCTTTAAGATTAGTGGGCAAGGCGTCGCTTTTAGTGGGTATTGCTCAAATTATTTTTACTTTTATTCCCGGCTTTTACATTGCGCAGCTTTTTGGCTTCAACACGCTTCAAGCGGCCTATATCGGAATTGCCCTGACATTTTCTAGCACCATTATTGTCGTTAAACTTCTTTCAGAAAAAAGAGACACCAATAGTTTATATGGAAAAATCAGTATTGGATTCTTGTTAGTGCAAGATGTCGTCGCGATTTTAATTTTAATATTCTTGGCCGGCATTCAAAATGGACATGGGGTTTCCTTTAATGACATCTTTTTAACTACCATCAAAGGCCTTGCTCTGTTTGCGGCAATGCTTTATTTGGGCCGAAAAATTTTACCCCTGCTTTTTGATAAAATTAGCCGCTCACAAGAACTTTTATTTTTAACCAGTTTGGCTTGGTGCTTTGGCGTAGCCACTTTAGCGGTTAAAGCTGGCTTTTCAATTGAAATCGGAGGATTTTTGGCTGGCTTAGCTCTCGCTAATTCTTCAGAAAATTTTCAAATTTCCGCCAAAATTAAATCCTTACGAGATTTTTTTATTTTGATATTTTTTGTAATTTTGGGCTCGTCGCTTGTTTTCTCTAATTTTTCCGGTTTAACTTTACCAATTATAATTTTTTCAATCTTTGTTTTAATCGGCAATCCTTTGATTGTTTTAATTATTATGGGAATGCTCGGCTATCGGAAAAGAACTGGTTTTTTATGCGGCGTGACTGTGGCGCAGATTTCAGAATTCAGTTTAATTTTAGCTGGTTTGGGATTAAAATTGGGGCACCTTAATAATCGTGTGGTCTCTTTAATTACAGCTGTAGGAATTATTACCATTACTCTTTCAACTTATTTAATTATCTACGCTGAACAGATTTTTCGGCGGCTTTCGCAATTTTTGAATGTGTTTGAGCGCCGGGTTAAAAAAGCAGAATATTACGGGGAATTAAGTTTTTGTAAACCAATCGTTTTAATCGGCAGCCATCGAGTTGGCGAAAATATTGCGAGCCACTTGCCAAAAGACGATCTATTGGTTATTGATTTTGACCCAGATGTCATCGCTCGGCTTAGAAAGCAGAATTACAATGTGATTTTCGGCGATATTAGCGACAGCGAAATAATAAGTAGGGCAAATTTAAATTCAGCGCGGTTAATAATTTGTACCAGCCCGGACTTTGAGGATAATTTAGGGCTATTAAATGAAATTTTAAATAACGTTCCAAGAGAAAAAACCCGGCCCAAAATTATCCTCCGCGCTGAAAACGAAAAAGACGCTAAGTTTTTTTATGGTAAAGGAGCGGATTATGTTTTACTCCCTTATTTAACCTCTGGCCAATATTTAGGTAAAAGCATTAGCATTGATCCAGAGCTTAAAATTCTTGAGCAATTAAAAAATAATGATATAAAAATGATGAGGGAGGCGTAGGTACAAAATCTTTTTGTAGAGAATTTTCTTTCCCTCCTCAACCCACTTCGCTCCGTCCAGCGACTCCGCTCGTTTGTCCTCGCCGACCGACCCCCGACCGCGGTCGGGGGACCATGCTCGGTCGGCTGCGGGGTTTC
>CAYIWD010000018.1:0-11237 GCA_964367055.1 uncultured Candidatus Saccharibacteria bacterium | reverse complement strand
TAAAGGTAGAAAATCTTTTTACGGAAAATTTTCTTTTCTCCTCAACCCGCTTCGCCCGCCCCAGCGTGGCGGGCTCGCTTGTTCCTCGGCTCGCTCCTCCCCGACCACGGGTCGGGGAGAACCATGCCCGCTCGCCCCGTAACTCAACTCAGTTGAGTTTACGGGGCTCGCCTGCGCAGGTTTCTGAAAAATAAAATTTTCTGCTTTACGAGAAGATTTTTTGCTTGATTAAGATTAAAAAGCTGAAATAATAAAAAGCCATACACACCAAACTAAATATGTATGGCTTGAGCGAGGGACTATACTACCCTTTTGCCTGCGCCGAGGAAACTACGATGATGTGACCGGTGGTGTCTTCGCAAATTGATATAGTGGCGTCTTTTGACAACGACCATACTAATTGGGACTGTAATTCTTCGCAGGCGCGGTCAGTGTTCACGTCGGGTTCGCTGAGGAGTCTTTTCTGAGCAAATCTTACTATTACAAATTTAGACATTTTTCTCACCTCTTTTCTTTAGTTAATTTACTGCCTTCATTAAACACTACCGCTTGAGACAAAGTCAAGAAAGCGAGACGCTATGCTATAACATAGCGCACTATTTGAATAGAGTGCTCTAACGGGTTAGAGCGGAAGTTGAATAAGTTATTTTTTTGTTTTATATTTTGTTATATTTTGTTATGGCTAAAAAGGCAGAAATTAAAAAAAGAATTTTCGTGGCAATGTCTGGCGGAGTTGATTCTTCGGTTGCCGCTTTATTATTAAAAACGCAGGGCTACGATGTAGTCGGTGTTTTTATGAAGTTTTGGGCTGATTCTCAAAGTATTTCAGGCGCAAACGAAAATCGTTGCTGCTCATTAGAAGCGCGGCGCGACGCGATGGCTGTTTGCGCGAAATTAAAAATTCCATTTTTGACTTGGGATTTTCAGAAAGAATTTAAGCGTGCCGTAGTAAATGATTTTATTTCGGGCTATAAAAAGGGAATAACGCCTAATCCTTGCGTAATTTGTAATAGAGAAATTAAGCTTGGGTTTTTTTTAAAAAAAGCGCTGAAAATTGGGGCAGATTGTGTGGCGGCTGGTCATTATGTGCGGTTGGTTGAGCGAAAAAATTTTACTCCCTCAACCCGCTTCGCTCGCCCAGCGTGCTCGCTCGCTTGTTCCTCGGCTCGCTCCTCCCCGACCACGGGTCGGGGAGACCATGCCCGCTCGCCCCGTAACTCAACTCAGTTGAGTTTACGGGGCTCGCCTGCGCAGGTTTCGGAGAGTAAAATTTTTTCGCTTTTAGCAGCCAAAGACAAAAACAAAGACCAAAGTTATTTTTTGTGGACCTTAACGCAAGAGCAATTAAAGCACTGTCTTTTTCCAATTGGCGATTATTTGAAATCCGAAGTGCGGCAAATAGCAAAAAAAGCTGGTTTGCTGGTGGCGCTAAAAAAAGAGAGTCAGGAGGTTTGCTTTGTTAGGGATAAAGATTTATACGGATTCTTAAAAACGCGGATTAAACAAAAAAAAGGAGAAATTATTGAATTAAAAACCGGAAAAAAATTAGCTGAGCATCAAGGAGCTCAATTTTATACTATTGGTCAAAGGGTGCCTATCGGCGGTACGGGTCCTTATTATGTGGGAAATAAAGATTTAAAGAAAAATCAGTTGCTTGTTGTTAAAAAAGACGCTCAAGGTTTTTTCCGTAAAGAAATAATATTAAAAAATGTTAATTGGATTTCTGGTGAACCGTCGAAATCAGCAAAAATTTTAGTCAGAACTCGTTATCGTCAGCTGCTGGCTACGACAAGTATCGAGTATCAAGTATCAAGTATTAAGCTAGTTTTTGACAAGCCGCAGAGATTCATCGCTCCGGGCCAGTCAGCGGTTTTCTATAATAGAGAAGGTGAATTACTTGGCGGCGGTGTTATAATGTAATTATGCTCATCATTTTTACCGGCAATGGCAAAGGTAAAACAACCGCGGCTTTGGGATGCGCTATGCGTGCCTTGGGACACGACAAACGGGTTTTGATGATTCAATTTATCAAAAGCGGTCAAATTTCAGGTGAGCATAAGCTTATTGAAAGATTAAAGATTGAAAATTTAAGATTCAAGATTATTCCGGCTGGAAAAGGTTTTGTTAAAATTTTAGGTGATAAAATCTTCTTTTCGGCTCATAAAAAAGCCGCTCAAAAGGCCTTACGGTTAGCAGATAGAGAAGTTAAAAGTAAAAAATGGGATTTGATTATTCTTGACGAAATAAATGTGGCGGTGAATTTAAAATTGATTAAAACCAGCGATGTTCTCAAAATTTTAAGACGCGCTTCCGCTGATATAATTTTAACCGGTCGCTCGGCGCCGAAAATTTTTATCCAAAAAGCGGATTTAGTAACGGAAATGAAAGAAATTAAACACCCGTTTCAAAAAGGCGCGGCCGCAAAAATAGGCATTGAATTTTGATGCGAATTTACGACATTGCTTTTTATGCTGCGGGGTTTTTTATCTTAGGAGTTTTTAGCGCGAGCTTAAAAATTAGTTTTTTGGTTATAATTTTAACAACCGCCTTAATTGCTGTTTTGTTTTTACTTTTAGGCTATTTCAATAAAGCGAGAATTCTTTTTTGGTTAGCTGGTTTATCAATTATAATTATTATCGGCGCTTTTTATTATATTGTTTGGGACAGCCATCAAATCAAAAATATTAATATCGTTTTTGATAAAAAGATTAATTTTCAAGGATTGATTATACAAAATCCAGAGCGAGGCGATTCTCAACAATTAGTAGTAAAATTTTCGCCGCCTTATTCGGGAAATGTTTTGGTAAGACTTCAGCCGTATCCCACATTTAATTATGGAGATAGTATTAATTTTGAAGGCGTGATTAAAAAGCCAGATCCACCGCAATACGCTGATTATTTAGGCAAAGACGGAATTTTCGGGATAACGACTTTCCCTAAAACAGAATTAATCGCTAAAAATCAGGGCTCAAGCATTAGAGCGTTTCTTTTTAAATTCAAAGAAAAAATTATTTTGGGTTTTCAAAAAACCTTAGCGCCGGAAAAAGCGGCATTTCTCTCTGGTTTGACTTTGGGCGAGCGAGCCGAATTTTCTACTGAATTTAAACAAGCGATGAAGAGTAGCGGCACTACGCACTTAGTCGCGCTCTCGGGCTACAATATCACCGTTATTGTTATTGCGCTCGCCGCGCTTTTAAGCCGTTTTTTGTCTCGGCGTCTGACTTTTATTCTGACCACTCTAGTGATTTTGGCTTTTGTGATTATGACTGGAGCAGAAGCTTCAGTAGTTAGGGCCGCGATTATGGGCTTTATTGTTTTACTAGCCAAGCAAACCAGCCGTATTTTCAGTGTGAGGAACGCCATAGTTTTAGCGGCTTTTTTTATGATTTTAGCCAATCCAAAGGTCTTGCGCTTTGACACCGGGTTTCAGCTGTCTTTTATTGCTTTAGCTGGCATTGTTTATTTATCGCCCGCGATTAAAAATTTTTTTAAAGTATCAGATGATTTTGACCCGCTTTCGCTTAAAGAAAATTTCTTCACCACTTTATCAGCTCAATTGGCCGTGATGCCGATGCTTATTTCAAATTTTGGAGGGATTTCCTTGGTTTCTTTAATAACAAATGTCTTGATTTTGGGCGTCGTTCCGTTGACAATGTCTTTAGGCTTTATTTTATCGGGCTTAGGATTTATTTCTTATTACCTATCTATGATTTTTAGCTGGTTTATCAATTTATTTTTATCTTATGAAATTTTTGTCATTAAATTTTTTGGCCAGATTAATTTAGCGCAGATAAATTCTTTGAATTTCGTTTTTGTAATTTTATATTATTTTATTTTGGTCGCATTTATTTTTATGTTTAAATTACGTTTAAAGTCAGCAAAATGAAAATAAAAAACTGGATTATTTTAACGCTTTTGTTTTTAATTGTCTTTGACGGCTTTATTTGGCTGGAAATTATATTCCATCCGAAAAACAAAAACACCGAAGTTTATTTTCTAAGTGTTGGTCAAGGCGATTCAGAGCTGGTTATTTTGCCCGGCGGCGTAAAAGTTTTAATTGACGGAGGCCCAAGTAATAAAGTTATTGATGAACTATCTTCTATTTTGCGGCCTACTGACCGCTATATTGATTTAGTAATGCTTTCCCATGCTCAAACCGACCATTTTACCGGCTTAATTGACGTTTTAAGGCGGTTTCAGGTCGGCGTCTTTATTTATAATGGCAGAAGCGGCACAGCGTCTTCTTGGCCCGAATTAGCAGAAATTATAAAACAAAATAAAGTTCCAGTTGAAATTTTAATGGCTGGCGATAAAATCAGTTATCTTGATAGCCGATTTGATTTTCTTTTCCCAGATAAAAATTTTATTGCTAGTGCCGAATTGAACGATACTGCTTTGGTTCAGCTTTTACAAAGTCAGGGCGCGAAAATTTTGTTTACCGGAGACGTTGGCGTTAAAATAGAGAACTATCTGCTTCAAAGATTTAATTTGGATATTGATGTTTTGAAAGTAGCTCATCACGGCTCAAAATTTTCTTCTAGCGAAGAGTTTCTCGAAAGCACTTCGCCCAAATTGGCGATTATTGAAGTAGGCAAAAATTCCTATGGTCACCCGACGCAAGACGCATTAAGTCGGCTGGCTTCGATTGGCGCCCAAATTTTTAGAACCGATAAAGATGGAATGATAAAGTTGGTATTAAATAGTCAAAAGATAAGTGTTTTCAAGCAGGAATAATTCTGCTAAAATTTTATTAATGAATATTAACCCTTATATTTTTCGCGGCTATGATTTGCGTGGCATAGTTGATAAAGATTTAAACCCTGAAATCGTTGAATACTTGGGGAAAGCTTATGGAACTTTTTTAATAAAACGAAGCATAAAAAAAGCAGTAGTTGGTCATGATTGTCGTTTAACAGGCGAAGCGTATAGCAACGCCATTATTAAAGGAATTATAAGCTGTGGCGTTGATGTTTTTGATATTGGTTTGGCCTTGGCTGGCAATATCTACTTCAGCCAGTATTACTTTGGCTCTCCGGGCTGCGTTTCTATTTCTGGTTCACATAATCCAGCCGAATATAATGGTTTTAAATTTGGTACTGGTTTTTCTAGTACAATGGTAGGTGATGAAATTCAAGAACTGCGCCAGATAGCCGAAAAAGGAGAATTTATTCAAGGCAATGGCAAATTAGAGAAAAGAGATATTAAAGAAGAGTATTTTAATGATTTAGTTAAAAAATCCGGTGCCCCTTTTAATTTTAAAGTGGTGATTGACCCGAGCAATTCTACCCCAGGTTTTTTTGCACCTGAACTTTTGAAAAAAGCCGGCTGTCAAGTAATTTGTAATAATTGCGAACTTGATGGGACTTTCCCCTTGGGCACGCCTGACCCGACCGAAAAAAAAGTAGCGGAAAGATTGTCAAAAAAAATCTTGGAAGAAAAAGCAGACATCGGTTTTTCTTATGATTCTGACGGAGATAGAATTGGCGTAGTTGACGACAAGGGTAATATTTTATGGAACGATATTTTGGTGGCGCTTTTTAGCGCTGATGCTTTAGAGCGTAATCCCGGCGGAAAAATTGTTTTTAATACTTTATGTTCTAAGGTTGTTCAAGATGTGATTTCCGCTAAAGCTGGCCAGGCAATTATGTGGCGAACTGGTCATTCTTTTATTAAAGCTAAAGCGCAACAAGAAAAAGCAGCTTTTGCCGGTGAATTGTCGGGTCATTTTTATTTTTTAGATAAATTTTATCCTCACGATGATGGGCTTTTTTCCAGCTTGGCTTTGTTAAATTATTTATCGCGGGCCAAAAAACCATTATCGCAAATTATTTCTGATTTGCCGCAATATATTTCCAGTCCCGAAATTAAAGTCGGTTGCCCTGATGAATTAAAAGTTGATTTAATGAAAAAAATCGGGGAAAAACTGCGGCAAGATTTTCCAGCAGCAGAAATTATTGATGATGAAAGAGCTGGCGACGGCGTGCGGCTAGAAATGGAGAATTCAATGTTTATTATTCGTTATTCCCAGAACGGTCCTTATTTAACTATTAAATTTGAAGCCAAGGTCCAAGACAAATACGATGAACTTAAAAACTATATTAGCGCATTACTTCATACTTATAGCGAGATTGATTGGAGTTTTGGGGTGAACGTGGAGAGTTTGGAATAAAAAAAGGGCGCTGATTAGTAAAAGACCAGACGCCCCATCGTCCTCGCTGGCACAAATTACATTTCTTTACGGTCCAGCCCGTTTTTCAAAGGGCCTTTTGGCTCGTGTCTTCTTGATGTTAGCCATTCTTCCTTTGCTCTTCTTGCGCATATTTGAATCTTGCAGTCTGAATTTTTTCACGATATCCCCAGATTTGTTGTGAACTTTGAAATTAAGGGGATAATCAAGAGGAATTAGATTCAGGCTGCGCCTTAGGGATTTAATGAAATCATAGTCGGGAACTTCCCAGACGGGTTTTTTTACCCCTGGGATATGCGTTACTTGATTCGCTTGTCGGGTCTGTTCATCCAGCGCTTTTTGAACCACCTCATTTGTAAAAGCATCCAAAGCTTCTACAAACCATACAAGTTCTTCCCTTTTCGTTTCGTCTTTTTGGCACATTTTCATCATCTCCTTTCTTAAAATTATTTCAAATAAGCTGTTTCTAAAGTACTATTTTTAAAAATCTCTGTCAACTTTATTTTTGTTATTGATTATTATTAAAAAGCCGTTAAAATTATAAGTGTAAATGTCCAAAAGAAATCGCGACAAGAATTATTGGCAGCCGCAGCTTCATAATGAAACCAAAAAAAGCATTTGGGCCATTATTTTTTTAGGTATAGCCGTTATTTTGATTTTAGCTGGCTTTAACGCAGCGGGTCCTTTTGGTAATTTTTTATACAATATTTTTGAAAAACTTTTTGGCTGGGGTTATTGGCTATTGCCGATAATGTTTTTGTCTTTGGGCGGCGTGTTTTTGGCTTCAGATCGCCAGAGAGTTTATAAAACCAGTCTTTTTGGCGCATTGCTTTTTGTTCTATCTGGCCTCGGCTTGATTGATATTGTTTTTTCGCAAAAAGGGGGATTGATTGGAGCTGTGATTGGTGCTCTGGAAACTCCTTTTGGATATATGGCTTCAATTATTGTTCTTATGGCAATTATTATCGTTTCCTTGCTTATTACTTTTAATCTGCCGATTAAAATAAAAAGATTTGGCAAAGACGAAGAAATGGAATCTTTGGATGCTAAAGAAATAAAAATTGCCGAATTAGCCAAAGACCAGGCGAAAACCGAACAAAAACCAGAAGAAAAAGACATTGAAGTTAAAGAGGCGAGAGCACCGCTATTATCAAGATTTTCTTTGCTCAAAACCCAAAACTCAAAACTAAATACTCGTGGCTATATTGCTCCGCCTTTGGATTTATTAAAGTCATCAGTGGAAAAGCCGACCAGTGGCGACTTGCGAGCTAACGCTAATATTATTAAAAGAACCTTAGAAAGTTTCGGCATTCCAGTAGAAATGGGAGAAATTAATATTGGTCCTAAAGTCACGCGCTATACCCTAAAGCCGGCCGAAGGAGTCAAACTTTCGCGTATTACTGCCTTGAATCAGGATTTGGCTCTGGCTTTGGCTGCTCATCCGATTAGAATTGAGGCGCCTATTCCGGGAAAATCATTGGTTGGCATTGAAGTGCCGAATAAAGCAGCGGCAATTGTAAGATTAGGGAGTTTAATGGCTTATCCAGAATTTACCGGTTTAGGACTTTTAGGTTTTGTTTTAGGCCGTGACGTTAGTGGCGAGCCGATTTTTGTTGACATTGAAAAAATGCCGCATATGTTAATTGCCGGCTCAACCGGCTCGGGCAAGTCAATCGCTATCCATTCTCTTTTAATCTCTTTACTTTATAAAAATTCGCCCGAAACTATGCGTTTGATTTTGATTGACCCGAAGAGAGTGGAACTTTCGATTTATAACGGCTTGCCGCATTTGGTTTCACCTGTAATTACCGAAGCCAAAAAAGCGCTTGGCGTTTTCCGCTGGGCGATTGAAGAAATGGATAGAAGATATGAATTATTACTTAAAAGCGGTTCTCGCGATGTGCAAAGTTATAATAAAAAGAATCCCGAAGAATTATTGCCTTATATTTTAGTCGTAGTTGATGAATTGGCGGATTTGATGTTCTCTTATGGAAGGGAGGTTGAGGGTTCGGTAGTTCGTTTGGCGCAAATGGCAAGAGCCACTGGCTTACATCTGGTTCTTTCTACGCAAAGACCATCGGTAGAAGTGGTAACCGGTTTAATCAAAGCTAATATTACCTCAAGAATCGTTTTGCAATTGCCCTCTCAGGTTGATTCTCGAACGGTTTTAGATAGCGCCGGCGCGGAAAAATTATTAGGCGGCGGAGATATGCTTTATATTTCTTCTGAATCATCTAAGCCAAAAAGAATTCAAGGCGCTTATATTTCTGAAGAGGAAGTAAGGAAGGTTGCTGATTTCATTAAGGGAAACAACAAGGATTTTTTGGAAAAAGAAGAGATAATTTTTGAAAACGGCAACCAAGCAGTTAGTCCGATTTCCGAAGAGTCGCTTGACAAGTATTCTTCTGACGAGGAAGATGAACTTTTTGAGGAAGCGGTTAATACAGTTGTCCAAGCAAGGAAAGCTTCGGCTTCCTTGCTTCAAAGGCGTCTTAGGGTCGGCTATGCCAGAGCAGCCAGACTTCTTGATATAATGGAAGCTAAGGGGATAATTGGTCCTGGCGAAGGCGCCAAGCCGAGAGATGTATATCTTGAAAATCCTAAATCCTAAAACTAACAGCTATGCCTATTGAAGGTCAGTCAAAAAACTTAAAAGAACTTTTTAACGAGGCGATAGATATTCGTGATTTAGATGTTAAAAAATTATCGGAATTAACTGACATTCCAGTTAATTATTTATCAGCTTTATCCCATGGAGAAATGTCAAAATTGCCGGCGACTCCTTATGTTCGCGGTTATTTGTTAAAAATCGCCGAAACTTTAAAAATAGATAGCGAGCTATTATTAAGGGCTTATAAACAAGAAATTTCTCTCTGGCCAGTAAAAACATCTGGCCCTCAAGACAAACTACCCTTTAATCGTTACGCTTTTAAATTTTTCGGTAAAAAAACCATATTTATTAGCGGAATTATTTTATTTGTCGCAATTATTTTTTTGCTCTGGCGATTTGATAATATCTTTGGGTTTTTTGGAACACCACAAATTGATATTACTAACCCTACGGCTGACAATTTAATTGTGAGTGTCAATAATATAAAATTATCCGGCAAAGTAAACCCCAATGATAAATTGACTATCAATAACGAAGAAATCTTATCTCAAGCTAATGGTCAATTTGAAAAAGACTTCCCATTGCAAATCGGCATTAACACGATTAAATTTAAGGTTAAAAGATTTTTGGGGAAGGAATTAATTATTATTAGGCAAGTGATTTATCAGCCGCAATAAAATGAATTTGGATAACTTTATTTTTCAAATAATACATAGTTTAGCCGATAGGTGGTGGCTTTTTAATTGGCTGGGAATTTTTTTGGCTGAGTATTTACCCTATTTGATGGTGGTTTTTGCCATCTTTATTTTGATTGGAGAAAAAAATTGGCGTCAGCGAGTTTATTTTTTTGCCTTAGCTGGCCTTTCGGTAATTTTATCGCGAGGAATCATTACTGAAATAATTCGTTTTTTTTATTACCGGCCGCGTCCATTTTTGGTTTTACAAATTCAATCTTTACTTGGCAATTCTGATATCGCTGGTTCATTTCCTTCTGGTCATGCCACGGCTTATTTTGCTTTAGCTTTGGCAGTTTTTTATTTTGACAAAAAATGGGGCTGGCGATTTTTAATAGCCGCTATCTTAATGGGAATAGCTAGAATTTTTGTCGGCGTCCACTGGCCCAGCGATATTTTAGTCGGCGCTCTCATTGGTTTAGCTACCGCGTTTATAATTAAGAGTATTCTTCCAAAACAAGTAAAGCCCGCCTAATTCTTTATTTATAAAGATTTCAGCGGGCTTCTTTTTAGGCTTGGCAAAGATTTTCCCTCTCATCATATCGCACCCCCTCCTCTGTTAGTGCCTCCTCTGCTTCGTTGACCCTAATCTCCTGGTCTTTCAACGCGGTAAGTATCTCTATAACCACCCTCTCTTTGTCAAGGCCAAACACAGCTCCAACTCTCCTGAGGTCTCGCAGAGCTCGCCTCGGGGTGAGAAGCCCCTGCCAAACTTTGACGAGAATTTGTCTCATCGTCCTCACCTCCTTTCTTTTTAGGTTCTAATAAAAAATAATAGGGGATTAAAAAAAATTGTCAAATTCAATTATGTGGTCTATTCTTAAAATAGTTCGGACGCATTTCGCCGCCCGAGGTGGCGAGGAAATCCCCCCGCGAAATTCCGAACCGAAATCCTGAACTTTGACAATTTCAAGTTTTTCCTTGGCGACAAATTCTTAAAAAACGAAAGGGCTAATTAAGAAGAGGGAGCGGGGCACATGAAATCACTTTTTCGATAGAAAGAAGTTGCTGGCATGTGGTAAATGCTTTCTTGGATGTGAGATTTTTGATTGTAACGTTAATATCTTTTCTTGGTTCAAAAATCTCTGTTCTACTGGCAACTTCACCAATCACGGGATTACTGGGCATTGTTGATAGTCGTGATTGATTAATTTTGTTTAGTACATCTTTTACTCCATTTTGACCGATGCCATCAATAAATTCAATTTCCACATAGTATTTTTCTCTTTCGGGTTGCATAGATTGAATCAAAGTGTCTAATTGATGAGCTTCAACACTATAAACTTCTTTAAAAGATTTTACTTTTTCGGCAATTGCTTTAGCTGTTTCGATTGAATCAGGCACATGTATCCACGCGTCAGTCAGCCATGAGGTGTAGTTGTTTTCAAGCGTATTACTCAACCCGGAATTATTGAGTCCGTGAGATGTCAAAATTTCTTTCGCTTGTGGTCCAGTAGTACTGTCAGAAAAAACTACCGTTATGACATCGGTTTCCAAGTTCTTAAAAGTAGATTCGTCCAATTGTTTATTTATTCCTTGTTGAGAAATTTGTTCAGTGGGGTAAATTTTTGGGGTTAGATAAAAATACCCTGCACCTGCAAAAACAATAAGGATTATTATAAAAATAATTGCGTTGCGACTCATATGATTAAAAATTTTCTTTTCCCAAGAGCAGAATCGCCAACTGATTTTTTCGCCCAAAATT
>CAYIWD010000017.1:0-12243 GCA_964367055.1 uncultured Candidatus Saccharibacteria bacterium | reverse complement strand
GCCGGATTTGCACCGGCGATCTTCAGGTTATGGGCCTGACGAGGTACTACTCCTCTACCCCGCGATAATACATATTATATTGAAATTTGATTTAAAAATCAATTATGGTATTATCTATTAAGATGAAAAGAGATATTGAAGAAATAAAAAAAATAGTCATTGAAGAAATAAAAAAGTTAACCGATTCGAAAAATCTGGAAGCTCTAAAAATTAAATATCTTGGTCGTAAAGGGGAATTGACCGAGGTTTTGCGTTCATTAAAAGATTTGTCTCTTGAAGAGCGTCGGGAAATTGGTCCTTTAGCGCAAAAATTAAAAAAAGAGCTGGAGAAATTATTTACTGAAAAACTTAAAACCCTGCCTACCGCTAGGCAGGTAAAAGCCATTGATATTACGAAGCCGGCTAGAAAACTTGAAACCGGTCATCTTCATCCTTTGACTAAAATTGAGGAAGAAATCCGCCAGATTTTTCTGAGCTTGAATTTTTCAGTAGTGGAAGGTCCGGAGATGGAAGACGAATATCATAATTTTGACGCTTTGAATATTCCCAAAGACCATCCAGCAAGAGACGCGTGGGACACATTTTGGCTCAAGCCAGAAAATCAAAAATTACTTCTTCGTACTCACACCTCTCCGATGCAAATTCGCTATATGGAAGCTCACGAGCCGCCTTTTCAGATTATTGTGCCGGGACGGGTTTTTCGCTTTGAGGCCACTGACGCTTCGCATGAAACAAATTTTAGCCAGATGGAAGGGCTGATGGTTGGCGAAGATATTTCTTTGGCGAATTTTAAATTTATCATTGAAAAATTTCTGAAAAAACTTTTTGGCGAAAAAACAGATTTTGAATTTCGGCCGAGTTATTATCCTTTTGTCGAGCCGGGTGTTGATGTTTATATGAAATGGAATAATCGCTGGTTAGAAGTAGCTGGCTCTGGCATGGTTCATCCGGAAGTTTTTAGAAGCGTTGGCTACGACCCTTACAAATGGCAGGGTTTTGCTTTTGGTTTTGGCATAAATCGCTTGGCAATGATTAAATATAAAATTCCGGATATTAGATTGTTTTATAACGGAGATTTGAGATTTATTAAACAATTTTAGCCATGACTAAGAGAGAGTTATTTTTAGAAGAAGCCGTGCTTGACGATTTGGCTAAGGATTTGGTAATTTTGGAATTGCCGCTTTCTCAAAAGGCTTTCAAATTAGTGGCCGTATTTTTTTTAATACTTATCGCCATAGTCGTAGGACGGTTGGTCATTATCGCCGGCGGGCAGGCTGATTTTTACAATCAGAGGGCTTTAATTAACATCAGTAATACGATAACGACTCGGGCTCAAAGAGGAATTATTTTTGACTACCAAAACAAACCAATAGTTGAAAATGTCCCAGCCTTCCGTTTGAATTTTAATTTGGTTGAGTTTTTTAAAAACAATAAAGAGAGAAATCAAACAATTAATGGTCTTGAACAAGCAATTAATTTACCATCAGGTTATATAGAAGAACTTCTTAATGAAGTGAATTTAGAAAAACAGAACTCTTTAACTATCACCCATAATTTAACCGTTGACCAAGTCATTAAAATTAAAAATCTTAATTTGGCGGGGGTTGAAATTAAAGACGATTTTAAAAGAAATTATCCCAGTGGTCATGTTTTTTCACAGATACTTGGCTACACCGCTCCGGTTGATAAAAATGATTTAAAAAATAATTCTTCACTCAATTTAAATGATATTATCGGTAAAAGCGGTCTTGAGGCGTATTACGATAACGAATTAGAAGGAAAAGACGGAGAAACCATTAGCTACCGAAATTTCAAAGGAGAAATAATTGACAAAAAATTATCCAAAAATCCTACTCCGGGCTACCAACTTTATTCCACGATTGACAGTGAACTTCAGGTATATTTTTATAACCGACTTAAAATAGCTCTTAGTTATTTAGGTAGTCAAGCTGGCGTGGGCATTGCGATGAATCCTCAAAACGGAGAAATTCTGTCTTTGGTTAGCTTGCCAAGTTTCGATAATAACAAAATTAGCGCTGAAGACCTGATAAACCCCTATAAACCGCTTTTTAATAGAGCCACTGCCGGACTTTATTCGCCTGGCTCAACCATTAAGCCATTAGTGGCTTTTGCCGCCTTAAAAGAAAATGTCATTACGCCTGAAGCGCAAGTATATTCAGCCGGGTATTTGGAGATTCCTAATCCTTATGATTCTACTTCGCCCTCGCGATTTCTTGATTGGAAAGCAAATGGCTGGGTAGATTTGTATTCGGCTCTTGCGCGTTCATCAAATATTTATTTTTATAGTGTTGGCGGCGGTTTGCCTAATAACTACGAACCATCAGGAATATTAAAAGGTATTCAAACTATCAATGGTTTGGGTATTGATAAATTAAAACAATATTGGCAAAAATTTGGTTTAGGTGTAAAAACCGGCGTTGACCTTCCATCAGAGGCTAATGGTTTTTTGCCTGATGCTAAGATAAAAGAAAAAAATACCGGAGATATTTGGCGAATAGGCGATACTTATAATATAAGTATCGGCCAAGGCGACTTATTAGTAACTCCGCTTCAACTCCTAAATTATATTTCAGCCGTTAGTAACGGCGGAAAAGTTTATCAGCCGTTTATTGTTAAAAAGATTGTTTCCGAAGATGGGCATGTTATTAAAGAAACAACTCCAAAAATTATTGAAGATTATTCTTCTGATATTGAAATATTTAAGAAGGTTCAGCATGGAATGATTGATGCGGTTAGTCAACCTTATGGCACAGCTTATCTTTTAGCGGATTTGCCAATTTCTGTCGCAGCTAAAACCGGCACTGCTCAAGTACAAAGCAATACTAAAATCAATGCGTTCTTTGTCGGCTACTTGCCCGCCGAAGCTTTAGCGAAGGCGGGCGCCCCCCTAGATAAACAAATTGCTATTTTGGTTTTAGTGGAAAACGCCCAAGAAGGGAGTTTAAACGCCGTACCAGTGGCAAAAGATGTTTTGGAATGGTACTATTATAACAGATTGAAAAATTGAAAATTGAAAAATTAAAAAATTAATCTTTCAATCTTTCAATATAGCAATCTTTCAATTATGAACTCCGAATTACGTCAAGACCCTGTTTCCGGCGACTGGATTGTTATTTCGCCAAAAAGAGTCAAGGGACATCTCCAAAATCTTGGGAAAGAAAAAAGAGTCAAAGCGCCAATCAGCGGCTGCCCCTTTGAAGATCCGCAAAAAAATGCCAACGTTGAACCGATTTTTGTTTATCCGCTTCTGCCCGATAGTCAGCGGTCAAAGTGGGAAGTAATGGTTATCAAAAATAAGTATCCGGTTCTGACACATAAAAATGCCTGCGCTAAAAATTTTAAAAAAGGACCTTACTCAATAGTTGAGGGAATTGGCTATCATGATTTAATAATTACTCGCGACCACCACAAAAATTTTGCTCATCTTGAACCAAAAAACGCCAATTTAGTTTTTCAGGCATTCCGCGATAGGTATTTAATGTTAATTGACGACCATTGTCTCGCTTACATTTCCATATTTCATAATTGGGGGTCAAAAGCCGGTGCCAGCATTTATCACCCGCATTATCAAATGATATCTTTGCCGGTGGTGCCGCCTGATGTAGAACATTCACTTAATGGTTCGGCTCGCTATTTTCAAAAATTTAAAAAATGCGTTCATTGCGAAATGATTAAATACGAAAAAAAAGAGAGAAAAAGAATTGTTTATGAAAATCAGGGCGCGGTTGTTTTTGCTCCGTTTGTTTCCCGCGAGCCGTTTGAACTAAGGATTTTCCCTAAAAAACACCTGCCTTATTTTGAAAATACCTCAAATGAAGATTTAGCGTGGATAGTGGAGGCGCTTCAGAAATCGCTGCTTAAAATAGAAAAGCGCTTAAAAGACCCGGATTATAATTTTTTTATTCATACCGGGCCGATTTTGGAAAAAAATAAATACAAAAATTACCATTGGCATATTGAAATTCAGCCGAAAATCAGCATTTCGGCCGGTTTTGAATTGGGAACAGGCATTGAAATTACAGTTATTGACCCTGACGAAGCGGCGAAGATTCTTAAAGTGTGAAGCATGAAAAATGATTTCAATAATCTTAGAAACAATCTCAAATTTTATTTTATTGGTTATTGAAAAGACCGGCTATTTTGGCATCACTCTTTTAATGGCTTTAGAAAGCGCGGGCATTCCCATCCCTTCGGAAATCATTATGCCATTTTCGGGATTTTTGGTGACGACTGGTCGCTTTTTTTTGTGGCTGGTTATTTTTTGGGCGACAGTTGGTAATTTATTAGGTTCTCTGATTTTGTACATAATTGGTTGCTATGGCGGCAGGCGGTTCATATTAAAATACGGCCCTTACTTTTTTTTCAGCGAACAAGAATTAAAAAAATCAGACGAATGGTTTAAAAAATACGGTTCGCTAGCGATTTTTTTTAGCCGCATGTTGCCAATCGTGCGCACTTATATTTCATTGCCCGCCGGCGTTACCAAGATAAATTTGCCAAAATTCATAATTTATACATTTACTGGTTCAATTCCTTGGAATTTTATGCTTGCTTATATTGGAGTTCTGTTGGGCCAGAATTGGAAAGAAATAGAGGTTTATTTTAGAAAATTTGATTATTTGATTTTGATATTGATTTTAGCGGCTATTGGCTGGTGGGGATGGAGAAAGCTTCAAAGAAAACGCGCACCTAACGAGATTTGACAAACAACTGTATTTTTAGTAATCTTAAATAAAATGTTAAGTGTTGCTATCAACAATTTAATTCAAGATTTAAAGCCGCGGCAAAAAGAGATTTTGGCTGGCCGGTTTGGGCTAGACGACGGCGAGAAAAAAACCTTAGCCAATTTAGGCGAGCAGTATGACATTACGCGAGAGCGGGTCAGGCAGATTGAAGAAGAAGCGCTAAAAATAGCGCGCCAGCGACTTAATCAAGAAAAAGCAATTGGAGAAATTTCCGGGGTTATTATCAATTATCTACGAGGCCTTGGCGGACTAAGAAAAGATGATTTATTTGTTCAGGAAATTAAATCATTGTTGAAAGATAGAAATCTTCATCATTGGCATTTGCGGTTTCTTTCAGAAACCTCATCGCTGCCTCTTTATTATCCAGCTGATTCTGATTTTCATAATTTTTGGTATTTAGATGAAAAAACCATTCTTTTAGCTAATAGATTTATATCGCGGCTTGAAAAATTAATTAGCGATAAAAAAGAGGATTTAATTTTTTATAAAAAATTTAATGATTATTTTGCCAAAGCGGCAAAAATTTATAACCTACCGGAACCCATCGGCTTAAACTATCTTTTAATTTCACAAAGATTTGGCACCAATCCTTTTGGCGATTGGGGCTTAAATGATTGGGAAGAAATTAATCCAAAAACAGTTAGAGAGAAAGCTTATTTAGTGTTAAAAAAACAAGATGGGCCGCTGCATTTTCGAAGTATTGCCGATACAATTAATGAAGCTAATTTCGAGGGACGTCCGGCTCATCCGCAAACTGTTCACAATGAACTTATTAAAGATCCGCGATTTATTTTGGTGGGTCGTGGGACTTACGGACTGAAAGAACGAGGTTTTATTCCTGGAACCGCTCGTGAAATAACCAGTCAGATTTTAAAAAAAGAAGGTCCACTTAGTCCAAAAAAAATAATTGAGTTGATTTCTAAGCAGCGGCTCCTAAAAGAGAATACCGTTATAATTAATCTTCATGATAAAAAGTATTTTAAAAAACTGACAGACGGAAGATACGCCGTAATTAAATAACCGAATAATAAATGGAAATCTTTTTTGGCATTCTCAATAGTATTGCTAATGTCATAACTAATGCTTGGTGGCTGATTTTGCCACTTTTTCTTTTTGTAATTGCCTGGAAACTTTATTTGATTTATCTTCGGACCCAATACGTTAAAGCCACTGAATGGTCAATGGTGGAATTAAAAGTTCCGGAAAATATCTTAAAGACTCCTAAATCAATGGAACAGATTTTCGCCGCGATGGCAAGTATTTACTCGTTTGGCTTGACAACTATAAATGTCTATATAGAAGGTCAGGTTGAGCCTTGGATTTCTTTTGAATTAGTTGGCCATAGCGGCGGTGTTCATTTTTATGTTTATTTTCCTTCAAAATTCCGCAATTTATTGGAGTCAGCCATTTATGCTCAATATCCTGATGCTGAAATTCATCCGGCTCAAGACTACACTGAACTTTTAGGCACGGGCTTGCCCAATAAAACTTACGACCTGTGGGGGGCTGATATGATTCTTTCCAGAGAGAGTTATTATCCCATTAAAACTTATCCTTATTTTGAGGAAATGGTAGAAGAAAGGCGCGTTGACCCCATAGCGTCAATTACAGAGGTGATGTCTGGTTTGAAAGAGGGAGAAATGCTTTGGCTTCAGGTTTTAATAAGCCCGACAGGAAATATGCCCATTCTGGTAAATAATTGGCAACAGGAAGGTGAAGAAAAGATTGAAGAACTAGCTGGCCGGCCCAAAGCGATAAAACAAAAGGGTAGCACTGTTCTTGAGTGGGGAAGAAATGTCGTCTTCGCGCCGGCTGAGCCGCCGATTTGGGGCGTTAAAAAAGAAGAAGCGGCACCCACTTTAAGGTTTTTGCATCCTGGCGAACAAGAAATCGTTAAGGCAATCGCTAATAAAATTTCTAAATTTGGTTTTGAAACAAATATCAGATGGATATATATTGATCATCGAGATAGTTTTAGCCGAAATAATGTTTCGGCAATAATGGGCGCTTTTCATCAATTAAGAATGGAAAATCTTAATTTTTTCAAGCCGAATAAAAAAACTATTACCTTAAAAACCGGCTGGTTAGCGAAAACATTTCCGAGATACAAAAAGTTAGTAGAATTTTCCAGAAAAAGAAAACTTTTTGACGGTTATGTTAAAAGAAGATTCGGCAGATACAATAAAATATTGTCGGAAAAATTTCCTATTCTTAATACGGAGGAATTAGCAACTATTTATCATTTCCCGTTGGGCGTAGTAGCAGCTCCAAAATTAAAGAAATTGGAAGCTAAAAAAGCAGGGCCGCCGGGAGAATTACCAATAGAAACATAAATTATGAACAACGATATAACTCTTTTTGCTAAAACTAATTTTCGTAATCAGCAGGTAAAATTCGGCATTAAAACCGACGACAGACGGCGGCATATGTATTTTATTGGGAAGACCGGTACGGGCAAAAGCAACGCCTTAGAGAATATGGTAATTAGCGATATTTTATCAGGCAAAGGCGTGGCGTTTGTTGACCCCCACGGCGAGTCAGCGGAAAGAATTTTGAATTTTGTGCCGGAAAATCGTTTGGACGACGTTATTTATTTTAATCCGGCTGACATTGACTGGCCCATTGCTTTTAACCCCTTAGAACGGGTTGATACTGAACAACGGTACTTAATCGCTTCGGGCATGATGGGGGTTTTTAAAAAAATCTGGCCCGATGTTTGGTCAGCCAGAATGGAATATATTTTAAATAACGCGCTTTTGGCATTGCTTGAATATCCTTCTGCCACGCTTTTAGGAATTATGCGAATGCTCGCGGAAAAAGATTATCGTCAAAAAATTACTGAAAATTTAGAAGACCCAATCATTAAAGCGTTTTGGCTTAATGAATTTGCCCGCTACACTCAGCGTTTGGAAACAGAAGCCGTGGCTGCCATTCAAAATAAAGTGGGACAATTTGTTGCTAATCCCTTAGTTCGAAACGTCATTGGGCAGGTGCATTCGTCTATTGATATGCGGAAAATAATGGATGAAGGAAAAATTTTAATTGTTAATTTATCAAAAGGGAAAATCGGCGAGGACAATTCAGCGCTTTTGGGTGCGATGATTATCACTAAAATTCAGTTGGCGGCTATGGGCCGTTCGGGCATACCAACCGCGCAACTTAGAGATTTTTATCTTTACGTTGATGAATTTCAGAATTTCTCTACTGAATCATTCGCCAATATTCTATCTGAAGCCAGAAAATATGGGCTTAATTTACTTTTGGCTCATCAATATATTGAACAACTTGACGAAAAAGTTCGGGCTGCGATTTTCGGTAATGTCGGCACCATTGTTTGTTTTCGAGTTGGAGCCGAAGACGCTGAATTTTTAGAAAAAGAATTTATGCCGCAATTCACGGCTCAAAACTTGGTAAATTTAGCAAAATATAATATTTATGTTAAATTAATGATTGACGGCGTGGCTTCTAGGCCTTTTTCTGCAGAGACATTGGAGCCGCCAAAAACGCCGACGCAAACCTATAAAGACGTTATCATTGAAAATTCCCGCCAAAAATACGGCACCAAACGTTCAATTGTTGAACAAAAAATCGCCAGCGAATGGCTGGAGGACAAACGCGCTGTAGAAGATAAAATCCAGCGTCGCGATGAACAATCACTTGAAAAAATTTTGACTCCTTATACGCCTCAAGAGCCGGCGCATAAAATTGAAGCGGTTAAAACCGAAAATCCGGAAGTTAACAAAAAAGAACGGAAACCCGTTGATATTGCGGATTTAAGAAAGGCGATTGAGGAATCATTAAAAGATATTGATAATAGTGAAAATAATTAAATGCGAATTTTAAACCAAGATATAGTTAATAAAGTGTGTGAAGAAGCGGAATTAACTGGTTGGGTTATTACTCGTAGAGACCATGGCAAAATTATTTTTATTGATTTGCGGGATAGAAGCGGCATATCGCAATTGGTTTTTACCCCGGAAAACGTTGAAGTTTATAAAAAAGCTGAAACTTTGCGACCAGAATGGGTAATTAAAATCAAAGGCGAAGTGAAGCAGCGTCCAAAGGGAATGGAAAATTCTGATTTGAAAACTGGTCAGGTTGAAGTGGCGGTTAATTTTTTGGAGATTTTGGCCGAAGCTAAAACGCCGCCCTTTGAAATTAGAACTGATGGCTACGATGTAAATGAAGAAATCCGAATGAAGTATCGCTACTTGGATTTACGGCGAGAGCGGCTACAGAAGAATTTAAAAATAAGAGCTAAAATCATCAGATTTCTTCGCGATTTTTTGATGGAAAAAGGATTTATTGAAGTGGAAACGCCAATTTTAACAAAATCAACGCCAGAAGGCGCAAGAGATTATATTGTGCCCTCCAGATTAGAGCCGGGGAAATTTTATGCTTTGCCGCAATCGCCGCAACAATATAAACAGCTTTTAATGGTCGCTGGGCTAGAAAGATATTTTCAAATCGCCAGATGTTTTAGGGATGAAGACACGCGAGGCGATAGGCAGCCGGAACACACTCAACTTGATATAGAAATGTCTTTTGTTAAACCCGATGATGTAATGTCGCTCGTGGAGGATTTGATTTCGGCAATGATGAAAAATTTATATCCAGAGAAAAAATTTAAGAGTCCGTGGCCCAAAGTTGATTATTCTGAGGCAATGGCGAAATATAATTCAGATAAACCAGATTTAAGAGATAATAAAAGTGACCCTGATGAAATTGCTTTTGCCTGGATTGTTAATTTTCCAAGTTTTGAATTAGATAA
Organism: uncultured Candidatus Saccharibacteria bacterium; assembly: GCA_964367055.1. Classification (GTDB taxonomy): domain Bacteria; phylum Patescibacteriota; class Minisyncoccia; order UBA6257; family UBA9933; genus UM-FILTER-39-64. The sequence continues at coordinate 2,706 of CAYIWD010000017.1, read as the reverse complement.
ACAAACAAAAGAAATCCAGCCAGTGCATCATATGTTTGTTGAGCCGCAAGATGAAAGTATATCACTTATTAATACCGAGCCGCTTAAAATGATAAGTACCCAATATGATTGGGTGTGTAATGGTTATGAATTGGCCAGCGGCAGTATTAGGATTACAAATCCGGAATTGCAAATGAAGGTATTTAAACTTTTAGGAATGAGCGAAGAAAAAGCAAAAAAAGATTTTGGTCATTTACTTGAGGCGTTTACTTACGGCGTGCCGCCGCATGGCGGCATTGCTCCTGGTCTTGACCGTTTGATAGCGATTTTACAGAATGAACCCAATATCCGTGAAGTCATCGCTTTTCCCAAAACCGGCGATGGCAGAGATCCAATGATGGGAGCGCCGTCAGAAGTTGATAGAAAACAATTGGAGGAATTACATTTAGAAATAAAGGTCAAAAATAAAAAATAAAAAAATGCACAAATTGACACAGGAAAAAACTTTAGTTTTAATCAAGCCCGATGGCGTTAAAAGGGGATTGATTGGCGAAATTATTGACCGCATTGAGCAAAGGGGATTAAAAATAATCGCCTTAAAAATGTTTCAGGCAACTACGGAGAAAATTGACGCTCATTACCCAAAAAATCCCGAATGGATTCATCGCCTGGGCGAGAAGTCTCTTGGTACCTACGTAAAATACGGCCTTGACCCACTCAAAGAATTGGGCACAAATGACGCTAATGAGATTGGAAAAATGGTAAGAAGTTGGTTGCTTGATTTTATGACTTCAGGACCATTAGTCAAAATGGTAGTTCAGGGAGTTCACGCGGTTGATATGGTAAGAAAACTTTGCGGCAACACTTTGCCGAACTTGGCGGAAATGGGAACAATTCGGGGAGATTATTCAGTTGATTCGGCGGCGCTGGCTAACTCCGGAAAACGAGCAGTTCATAATATTATTCACGCCTCGGAAAATCCTGAAGAAGCGAATCACGAACTTGAATATTGGTTTTCACCGGAAGAAATTTACGAATATAAAAGAGCGGAAGAAGATATAATGTTTTAATTTTTTATGCCTCAAGAGCAGAGTAATTTCGATCCTCGTCTTCATATCGTTGCCATTACCGGCATTATTGAAAAAGACGGCAAGTACTTAATACTCAAACGTTCGGAAAGAGAAACAGCTTATCCGGGCTTTTGGACAGTGCCTGGCGGGAAATTAGTGCGGCATGAATATGAAAGTTTAGCGCTTACGCCAAATACTGACGCTTGGTATGACATTGTTAGCCGCACATTAGAAAAAGAAATAATAGAAGAAGCTGGTTTAGAAATTGAAGATATTAAGTATTTGACTGATATGATTTTTATTAGACCTGATAATATACCGGCTTTGGTTCTTTCATATTATTGCCGCCATAAAGCCGGAGAAGTAAAATTGGGCAAAGACATAGTGGATTTTGCTTGGATTACACCAGAACAAGGCAAAAATTACCAGATTATTCCTGGGATTTTGGAGAAGATTATTAATGTTGACAAATTATTAAAGAGTTGATGTTTTGATTAAAACTGGGGATAAACTTTAGTTGACTTTTTATTTTTCTTTGCTAAGATGAAGATGAGCCCTGCGAAAGATTCTCGGATTAAATAATCTTTATAGGGAGGATAACAGTATTCTGACTCTTGGGTCAGAATTGAGTCCACCCACCTGGTAAACAACCGGGACAATCAAGGCAGGGCCCAGTAACATTACTTCGATGACCTTGTTTTTAGTAAAAAACAAGGCAGAAGAATAAACTGGGTAAAATTAATTAGATTGTCAAAGATAACCTTGTTTGATAACTCAATTCATTGAGTTATCAAGTCGAAGTAATGTTACTGGGCAGGGCTTCTAGAACAATTGAGTCATCAATTTAATTAATTATTCAAATGGACGAAACTGCTAATTTAAAAAATTTCAATTTTTATTATTTTTGGTTTTATATTGGCTCACGGAGACCGGCGTTTAAGTTATGAGTAATGAGTAGTGAGTAATGAGTAAAATGTGAACTCAAAACTCAAAACTGAAATGTAACTGGTCTCTAAGGCCAGTTTTTTATTTCTTTGAAAAATAAATAAGGAGGAGGTGATTGAGATGGCATCAGCGAGTGCGCCGTGGAACTGTAGTTGTTGTGGTAGGCGAATTGTTAATCGCAGCATTTGTACGTGTGGTCAAAAGCTGCGGCATAATGGTAAGAAGCATAAGGGTGCTAATCGAAAAAACGGAGGTCAGTATCAGTGCGGATGTCGATATTCGGTATAAAGTTCTTTAACCAAAAAGCCCCGGTTCCATTGGGGCTTTTTAATTGGTCGGGCCAGGCAGAATTGAACTGCCGCTATACCCACCCCAAGGGTACGGACTACCACTATCCGATGGCCCGAAAAGAAATTTACCCCGTTACTTGAATGTCGTGCGTTCTTGACACAGGATTGAGTAAACGAAGCGAGCTCAACTAATTTGTCGCAAGGTTTGATGCTTTGGGTCAAGTAACGGGGTTTATTTCTGTTTTGATTTGGCTTTAAGACATCTGGTGCAAATCAAAACACGCTTGCCGTCTGGCAGGCGATAATATTGCAAATTTGGGTATTTTCTTTTTTTCGGCGTTGGGTTATAATGACCGCGAAGCTTCTTTCGACCCGCCCGCATAATAGAACCCTTGCCGCAAGTAGAACATTGTTTCATATTC
>CAYIWD010000016.1:0-13026 GCA_964367055.1 uncultured Candidatus Saccharibacteria bacterium | reverse complement strand
AGGCATTGAAAAAGCTATTAAAATGCGGTAATTTTAATCTATGAAACTCTCAATCGGCATCGTTGGTTTGCCTAATGTTGGTAAATCCTTACTTTTTAAAATCCTCACTAAACAAGAGGTAAATGTGGCTAATTATCCTTTTGCCACTATTGACCCGAATGTGGGCGTGGTGGCTGTGCCGGATGAGCGCGTGGATAAATTGGCGGATTTGATGAAATCGGCCAAAAAAATTCCGGCGGTGGTTGAATTTTACGATATTGCCGGTTTGGTTAAAGGCGCGAATAAAGGCGAGGGACTGGGCAATCAATTTTTGTCTCATATTCGTGAAGTTAACGCGATTGTCCAAGTTGTCAGATGTTTTAAAAATGAGGAAATTATTCATATTGAAAATAATGTTGAGCCGAGCCGAGATATTGACACCATAAACACAGAATTGATTTTAAAGGACTTAGAAATAATTGAGAAAAGATTGAGTAAGCTTGAAGGCGAAGCCAGAACCGGCGATAAAAATAAAATTAAGGAATTGGAAATTGTCAAAAAAATCCGCGATGGCTTGAATGAAAATAAATTGGCGATTAACTTGGCGATTAATATTGACGAAATTAAAGATTTCAATCTTTTAACCGCTAAGCCGCAAATTTATCTTTTGAACGGAAAAGAATCTGACGTGAGCGAAGGATTAAAGAATAAGATTAAAGAATTAAGTGGTGATTTTGTAATTATTGATCTATCGACGTCAGACGTCGATAATATTAAAAAATTGATAACAGAGGCGTATGAACTTTTGGGACTGATAAGTTTTTTGACAACAGGTGAAGACGAAACGCGCGCTTGGACAATTATTAAAGGAACAAAAGCGCCGCAAGCGGCCGGAGTTATTCACACTGATTTTGAGAAAAAATTCATCCGAGCGGAAACGATAAATTGGGAAAAATTATTAGAAGCTGGTTCGTGGGCTAATGCGCGGCAAAAGGGTTGGCTGCGCTTAGAAGGAAAAGATTATGTTGTGCAAGACGGAGACGTAATAGAAATAAGACACGGCTAACTATGTACAGAAGCGGCGTCGCAACATTTACATTAGATTACGGCAAATGTCCGCCATGGCTTTTTGACCGTATGGTTAAACTGGGCCGAGAAATGACGCAGGTGCTTATTGCCGAATACGGAGCGGATGAATTTATAAAAAGAATTGCTGACCCGGTTTGGTTTCAGTCTCTTGGCACTGTTTTGGCTTTTGACTGGAATGCTTCTGGGCTAACCACAATTTTAACCGCGGCTTTGAAAGAGGCGATTCGGGGTCAGGAAAAAGACCTTGGAATTTTTATTGCCGGTGGCAAAGGAAAAACTTCAAGAAAAACACCTGATGAAATCATAAATTGGGGAAGCAGATTGGGCTTGGAAACGCCAAAAACTCAATCATTGGTTTATGGTTCAAAAATGGCAGCCAAAGTTGATAGCGCTTTAATTCAAGACGGATTTCAAATTTATCATCACTCTTTTTTCTTTTCCCGAGGCGGCGCGTGGACAGTTGTTCAACAGGGAATGAATGTAGGCAATCAAACAGCCAGAAGATATCACTGGCATTCGGAAAATATCCCCCTCGACCCAGCTCGGGGCGAGAAAAATTTTGTCTGCGAACCGCATTCTGGAATTGTCAGCCAACTAAAAGTGAAAAGTCCTTTGAATTTAACTTCGGAAAAAAGCGAGAAAACCAGAGAAGTTAGCACTGAATTAGTAAAAGCCGGCTATCGCACTTTGATTAAAGATATCCAACTTTTGAGGAAACATTCTTCAGAATTACATAAAACGCTCGCTTTTAAAATCAGCTCGCCAGCCGGGGATGAGAACCTAGTGAAATTATTAAAATTGGGAAATATTGAATTTCGGAATCATCCGGTTGAAGCTGAAGATTTTTCTAAGAGCAAATATCTAGAAAAAATTCTCTGGCAAGTTTGCGATGAGCAGCCAGAAAATTATGAAAAACTTTTGGCAACTAAAGGTGTGGGACCGAAAACAATGCGGGCTTTGGCTTTGGTTTCTGAAATTATTTATGGCGCTAAGCCGTCTTACGAAGACCCGGCCAGATATTCATTCGCGCATGGCGGCAAAGACGCCACGCCGTATCCGGTGGATAGAAAAACCTATGACCAAACTATTGAGATAATGAAAAACGCGGTTAAAAAAACTAAGTTGCCGTTTAGCGAAAAGAAAAGAATAATTAATAGGTTATAACAAAAAATCTTTTCTCGTTCGTAGTGCTCCGAAGGTCAAAATTTATACTCGCTCGCACGCTGCTCGCCACCCTGTTCGTCGCTTCCCCAGTAGCTCAACTAGTTGAGTTACTGGGTTCGCTCCTCGGGGTCCTGGCTCGCCACGCGGCTCGCTCGTAAATTTTGCGAACTTCTCCGCACACACTCACTACGAAAAGATTTTTTGCTTATTAGAATTAAAATAAAATTTTCTGCTTTACGAAAAGATTTTCTACTTTTATTTAGTTGATTGGATGTTAAAAGAAAATAGGCAAGTCAAATGGCTTGCCTAAACTTAAAAGATTCTGCCTCCTAATCTAATTGGCGCTTCCGGAAGGTTTATATAGTTCGCCACTTAGATCGCGAGGAACGGGAGGAATCGAACCTCCATCCTGCAAAGATGCCTCTGATTACGCATTCCCATAACCAAATAAGCACACTCTTCAAGTGGCCACTTACTTTCATTCCCATTAAGCACGGAGGCAGAATCTTTTTATTTAAAGATGCTGATTTAAATATTATTTTATTTTTATTAAGCGGTCAATAGTTGGTTAAAGTTAGTTTATTTTAAAGTCGCTACATAACTATCTGGCGGGATTTCGCTGATTTGATTCGGCAAAATATAATAAATATTTTTTTCTTTTTGTTTTTCTGGTAGGAAAGTATTAGTGATATACATCACGGTTTGCGCTGGCATTGGAATGCCGCGGACATCTACTCCACCGGCTTGAACCACCACGTATTTTGGCATTTCTTTGGGCAAAGCGTTTAACTCGCGGCCGATTGCCACATAATCAGCGCTAAAAGCTCCTTGGACATTATAATTTTTACCCCATTTGATAAAGTAAGTGTAATAAGCTTCAAAAAATAAAAGCAAAAAGAAAAAGAAAATAGAAACATTAAGAATTTTTGTTTTTAAAACGCTATTGTCATTTTTAACAAACTTGTAAAACCAGATTGCGCCGAAACCAGCCAAGATAATTACTGGCGGAATCATTAACAATGATCTTAAAGCATGAGGAATGCCTTCATTGGAAATCACCACAGGCAAAGCGGCAATAATTAGCCACGAAAATAAAACCACGCATGCCAGCGAATGTTCTTCTTTAGGCGTTTTCTTGAATAATATTTTTAGACCCATAAACATACCAATTAAGAATAAAATTCCCACTGGCAAGAATAATTCTGGCCTTCCAGCGTAATTATGCCGCCAATTGGAATCACCGACAAAATTAAACATCGCGGCGGTTTTTAAAATATTTAAACCCAAATCTTTTAGCGGACTGGCGGAGTGAGTGATTGAAAGTTGACCGGTTCTACCGAAGAAGTCAGCGGGATTTTTTAAGAAATAAATTCCCAGCGGCGCGAAAACAATAATAGCCATTAGGGTATAGCCACTAGCCACTAGGATAATCTTTTTGCGGACTACTTTTTCTTTATTCTGGAGCCAATAAATCGACAGAACTATTAAAATTAAAAGCGGAGTAGCTCGATAGGCAATATAGGAATGAAAGCCAAGGCCATAAATTAACCCTCCAATAATTGACAATAGTAAAAAGTTTTTGGAAATTGATTGAAAATTGAAAATTGAAAATTGAAAATTATTTTTGGTCTGGTTCAACGCCTTTAATAATAAAAATAGTCCCCAAACCAAAAATGCTGGCGCCATAATCGCCCGAAAACTAATGCGAGAAAAATTAATGTGCCAAAAACTCACGGCGAGAAAAAACGATGAAAGTAATGCCAAAATTTCATTTTCCCTCAACCCATTAAATAATTCTTTCGCCAAAAAATATACTCCCAAAACAGTTAATATCCCAAAAACTACGCTGACTATTCTTAGCATCCACGGCTCAGGATTATCGCCATTTAAAGGCATTAAAACTTTTAAAAATACCGCTTGAATATCTATAAACAGCCCTTCTCGGCCGTTATTTTCAGGATAGAAAACCTTAAAGCCTTCCAAAGCGTTATTGCCGTCTATTGCTTCATCTGGATAAAGTCCTGGCGGCAATCCGCCATTTGTCGGCGTTAAGTTGTATAGTCGTAAAAAAGCGGCTATAATTAAAATAATAAACAGAAGACAAAATTTATAATTTAGAATTTTAGACATATGGATCAATTCAATCATAGCATAATAGAACAGGACATTGAAAGATTAAGTAAGGAAATTGCCGAGAAGCGGAATTTATCCGAATATAAAAAATTGTCTGAAAAAGAATTAATTAAACAAACGCTTGAGCCAATTATGCATCAGTCGTCCAATCAACCAATTCAATCACCAACCCCATCTCAAGGACCAGCAGAAGAAACAATTCTACCTGATTACCTAAAAGATTCTCCGGCGGAAATCAAAATTCAGGTGGAAAAATTAGTTGATTCTGTTTTTCACCAGGGTATTTCTAAAACAATTCATGAGGCGCAGAAAGCCGGACCCTTTATTTTAGACGCTTTTCACGACGCCTTGACCGATAAACTTTACGAGGAATTAAAAAAGAGAAAATATTTATAAAGTATGTTTTGGTATTTAGTATTCGCAATTGCAATTGCCATTTTATTCGGCTCGATAATAATGGTTTCTCGCTACTCAAAACGAAAGCGTTTATCTCAAGCGCTTAATTTAAAGCTTCTTTTAGTTAGATTGCCTCAAAAACAAGTTAAAGATATTTCGGCTGATGCAAAGACAGCTGCTTGGAAAGATGAGATTAATCTTTCGGCCCAGCTTTTTGGTATTTTAAGCAGTTTAAAGTCGCCATTTGGTTTGGAGACAGCAGTTCATCATATTGGCGAAGAAATTCATTTTTATATTGCCAGCCCTAAAGAATCAACAGAATTTGTCAGTCGTCAGATTGAGGGCTTGTGGAAAGAAGCTAAGGTGGAGTTGATAAACGATTATAATATTTTTAATCCGACTGGAATAAGCGAAGGAGTTTATCTTAAACAAAAATTCTCTTTTGCCTTGCCAATCAGAACTTACAGCGAAGCGAATCTTGACACTTTTTCGCCAATTCTAAGCGGTCTGTCAAAAATTAACGAAGTAGGCGAAGGAGCGGCTATTCAGGTTTTAGTTAAGTCAGCGCCAGCTGAGGCAAAAAAATCAATTTTTCAGATGATTCGGGAACTTAAAAAAGGAAAAAAACTTGACGATATTTTAAAAGGAGGAGCTTTAAAGTTTAAAGACGTTAAAAATGCTTTAAACCCAGAAAGCGAAAAGAAGCAAAGAGAGGAAAAAATCATTGATGAAGAAGCCATAAAAATTTTGGAGTCAAAAATAACCAAGCCGCTTTTATCGGTCAATTTAAGAGTTTTAGTTTCGGCGGTTAGCCAGTATTCAGCCGACACTATTTTGGAAAGCATTAGTGGCAGTTTTTCACAATTCAGCGCGCCGCAACGCCAAGAGTTAAAAATTATTAAACCTCGAAATCCAAAAAATTTAATCTACCAATTTTCTTTTCGAGAATTTAACAATAGCCAATCAATAATTTTAAACACCGAAGAATTAGCGAGTTTATTTCACCTACCGGCTCCCTCAACTGAGATACCGAAAATTAAATGGCTTAAATCTAAAGAAGCGGCTCCGCCTATAAATTTAGCCGTCAAAGGAACGCTCGTTGGCCAAAGCATTTTTCGGGGAGAAACAAAACCAGTTTATATTACCGACGAAGATAGGCGACTTCATGTTTATATTATTGGTCAAACCGGCACCGGAAAGTCAACACTAATGACAAATATGGTAGTTGATGATATTCGCCAAAACAAAGGAATGGCGATTGTTGACCCGCATGGCGATTTAATTGAAAGAATTTTAGGTTTAATTCCAGAAAAACGTTTTGAAGACGTTATTGTTTTTGACCCGGCGGAAAGAAATCGTCCATTGGGAATGAATATGCTGGAATATGATTTTAATCGGCCAGAGGAAAAAACTTTTATTGTTAATGAGATGCAGAGTATTTTTAACAAATTATTTTTGCCTGAAACAATGGGACCGATGTTTGAGCAATATATGAAAAACGCTTTATTACTTTTAATGGAGGATATGAATCCGCCAGCTGGCGGAGAGCCAGCCACCTTAATGGAAGTAGCGCGAGTTTTTACTGACGCTGACTTCCGCGAAAGAAAATTATCAAGAATTTCTAATCCGATTGTCATTGATTTTTGGCGCAAAGAAGCGATAAAAGCCGGCGGCGAAGCAGCTTTGGCAAATATGACGCCTTATATTACTTCCAAATTTAATAATTTTACCTCCAATGATTATATGCGGCCCATTATCGGGCAAATAAAATCCGCTTTTAATTTTCGGCAAGTGATGGATGAAGGAAAAATTTTATTGGTTAATTTATCAAAAGGCAGAATAGGCGATATCAACGCCAATTTATTGGGCATGGTAATTGTCGGAAAAATTTTAATGGCAGCTTTATCGCGCGTAGATATTTCGCAGGAAAACCGGCGCGACTTCAATCTTTACATTGATGAGTTTCAGAATTTCACCACTGATTCTATTGCTTCTATTTTATCTGAAGCCAGAAAATACGGCTTGAATTTAACTATCGCGCATCAATTTATCGCTCAATTGACAGAGAAAATTCGCGACGCGGTTTTCGGCAATGTCGGCTCAATGATTTCTTTTAGGGTGGGCGCGACAGATGCGGAATTTTTGGTCAAACAATTCACGCCAGTTTTTAATGAAAATGATTTAATTAACATTGATAATTTCAATGCTTACGCGAAAATTTTAATTCAAGGCCAAACATCAAAGCCGTTTAACATCAGGACTATTGCGCCCGAAGCCGGCAATCGCGAAATAGGAGAAAAAATCAAAGAATTGTCAAAATTAAAATACGGCCGCGACCAGCAAGAAGTTGAAAGCGAAATCTTGAAAAGATTGAGAGAATAAATAATATAAGGACGTCTGACGTCCTTATATGTCCTTATATTATTTCTATATTATTTCAATGACTCTTTATCATGTTCTTAGTCGAGGGGTTGATAAGAGAAAAATATTCTTGGATGAGGAAGATTATTTTCGGGGCATTCATGATTTATTTGAATTTAACGATGTAGCGCCTGTTAATAATTTAACTTATTTTTTCCGAAAAGAATATAAGGATGTCAGACGTCTTTATAATAGACTTGGCGAGAAAAAGGGAAGGAAGTTGTTAGTAAAAGTCCATGCGTTCTGCCTGATGCCCAATCATTATCATTTACTTTTGTCCGCTGTTATAGAAAACGGCATCCCGCTTTTTATGAAAAAGTTTAATGGCGGATATGCCAGATATTTTAATGAAAAATATAAACGAAAAGGCGCGTTATTTGAAAGCAGATATAAAAAGATTATAATAGAAGATGAGGCACATTTTATTCACTTGCCGTATTATATTCATCTCAATCCTCTCGATTTAATAGCTCGTGAATGGAGAGAGCGAAAATTAAGTAATTTCAAAAAAGCGATGAATTTTCTTGATACATATCGCTGGAGTAGTCATCTTGATTATGCCGGCGAAAAAAACTTCCCGTCAGTTACTCAAAGAGATTTTCTGTTGAATTTTTTTAAGGGTCCTGAACAGTATAAACGCAGTATTGTAAAATGGTTGAAAGAATTATCGTTGGAAGATATGGGTAATTTAATGTTTGAATAAAATCTAAGGACGTCAGACGTCCTTAGATTAGAAATTTGGATTTTTGTTTGAAAATTTGCTATATTATAAATGTTGATAAGGACACTACTTTCGCCCGCCTGCCACCCGCCTGACTTCGTCTGCGAGCGAACTCGCTGGCGGGCAGGTCGCCAATTCGCCGGAGTAACTCAGTGGTAGAGTAGCTGTTTCGTAAACAGCAAGTCGCGAGTTCGAATCTCGCCTCCGGCTCATCGGCTCAGGCTTTGGCGGGCAGGTAAAGTAGGAATGTGGGTTCGATTCCCACCTTCGGCTCATATTAAGGCGATTTTTAAATGATAATTAAAAGCAATATGATTACCAAAGCAATAATTCCAGCCGCTGGTTTAGGAACAAGATTTCTGCCAGCGACTAAAGCCCAGCCCAAAGAAATGCTGCCGGTGGTTGATAAGCCGATTATTCAATATGTGGTTGAAGAAGCGGTTGCCTCAGGCATAAAAGATATAATTGTTATTACCAGTTGGCAGAAAAGAGCAATTGAAGATCACTTTGACCGCTCGCCAGAATTGGAAAAAGTTTTAGCTGAAAAAGGCAAGGAAAAAGAATTAAAAGAAATAAAAAGAATCGCCGAGTTAGCCAATTTTATCTACATTAGGCAAAAAGGTTCGCGTTATGGCAATGCTATTCCCATTCTTTCGGCTGAGTCGGTTATAGATAACGAACCGTTTGTCGTTCTTTGGGGCGATGAATTTATTTATGCCGAACCGCCAAGATTAAAACAAATGCTTGATGTTTATGAAAAATACAAAGGAGCGGTTATTTCCGGAGTCAGAATTGAAAGCAAAGATAGTTTGTCGCGTTATGGTATCGCTGATTTAGAACCAATTGAAGACGGCGTTTCCAAAATTAAAAAAATTGTGGAAAAGCCATTACCTCAAGATGCGCCTTCAAATTTAGCCACTCACGGCGCTTATATTTTGCCGCCAGAGATTTTTGGAATTATTAGGAATTTAAAACCGGGTAAAGACGGAGAAATATGGCTGGTTGATGCGATTAATGAATTAATTAAAACCGGCTATCCGGTTTATGCTTGCGAAATTAAAAATTCTAAATACTACGATACTGGTAATAAACTGGAATATTTAAAAACCGTGGTTGAATTTGCTTTACGCCATCCCGAATTTAATGGCGAGTTCAGGGATTACTTAAAAAGTCTTAAACTCTAATGCAGTGTGTTATTTTAGCGGCTGGTCGCGGCGTGAGAATGGGCGATTTAACGAATGATACGCCCAAGCCAATGCTTAAAGTCAACGGCAAGCCGATTCTGGAATATACTTTAAATAATTTACCAGAAGAAATTGATGAGATAATTTTTATCATCGGCTATAAAAGCGATTTGATTAAATCGTATTTTGGTGATGAATATAAAGGCAAAAAAATAAAATACGTGGTGCAGGAGAATTTAAACGGCAGCGCCGGAGCGCTCCTTTGCGCCAAAGAATTTTTACAAGATAAATTTTTGGTTTTAAATGGTGATGATTTGTATTCTAAATCTGATTTAGAAAAATTTATAGCTAATGAGCCGCCTGCTATTTTAGCTAAAGAAGTTGAAAATTCCGGTCGTTTCGGCGTTCTCAAAATAGATGATAATGGCTGTCTTTTAGAAATTATTGAAGCGCCGAAAGAAAATCACGGTAATTTGGTTAATACTGGCGCTTATTTATTAAATAACAAATTTTTTGACTATGAATTAGTGAAAAAAACAACGCAAATTTTAGAAAAAGAATTCGGCTTGCCCCAGACACTCGCGACAATGGCGAAAGATTATAAGATAAAAGTGGAAAAAGCGAATTTCTGGCAGCCCTTGGGCTATCCTGGAGATATTTTGAATGCGGAAAAAGTTATTGAGAAGTTTTGTTAATAAAAATGAAAGAAATTTTTGAAGAAAAATTAACTGATTTAAAAGAGCGAGCCCGGCGTTTATCCGGGCGGCTTTGACATAGAAACAAAGAGAAATCGATTAAAAGAATTAGAATTTGAGATGTCTGACCCGGATTTGTGGAAGAATAGAGAAATTGCCGACGCGAAAATTAAAGAAACAGGCGAGTTGAATGATTTAATCAAGAAGCTTGATGAGATTGAAAAATTATTAAAAGAAGCGGAAGAAAATAAAGTAGAATTAATTGAAAATAAGCTTCGCCAATTGGAAATAGAGCGATTGTTTACCGGAAAATATGACAAACAATCAGCGATTATTTCAATTTACGCTGGCGCAGGCGGTCAAGACGCTGAAGATTGGGCAGGAATGCTTTATGGGATGTATTGTAAATTCTGCGAGAAGCGTGGTTGGAAAATAAAAGTTATTGATGAAAGCCTGGCTGATTTTCAATCAAAGACAGGGCGCAGGCCCATTAAAGACATTACTTTTGAAGCGAAAGGGGATTATGCTTATGGTTATTTAAAAAAAGAAGCGGGAGTTCATCGTTTGGTAAGAATTTCGCCTTTTTCGCAAGAGAAAAAAAGACACACTTCTTTTGCTTTAGTAGAAGTGATGCCGGATTTAAAAGATATTAAAGAAGAAGAATTAAAAATTCCTGAATCGGATCTAAAAGTAGAATTTTTCCGTTCATCAGGCCCGGGCGGCCAAAATGTTAATAAGGTGGAAACGGCGGTTAGAATTGTTCATCTTCCCACTGGGATTTCAGCTGGTTGCCAAGTTGAGCGTTCGCAAACGCAAAATCGTGAGCGGGCAATGAAAATACTTCAAGCGAAATTATTTAAATTAATGGAACGTAGCGAAATTAAAGAATTGGATAAACTCCGCGTTAAAGTAAAGCCAGTTTGGGGAAGCCAGATTCGTTCTTATGTGCTTCAGCCATATCAATTAGTAAAAGACCACAGAACAGGGTTAGAAACGAGCCAAGTAGAGAAAGTTTTAAATGGCGAACTTGATATGTTTGTAGGTAGTGAGGTATAATAAATAAGCACATGATTATTTTTCAAAATGTTTCTAAGATTTATAACGGCAATGGCAGTCAATTAGCGGCCCTAGAAGATGTTAGTTTCACTATTAATCCGAAAGAATTTGTCTCGCTTGTAGGAAAATCCGGCGCTGGCAAATCAACCATTATAAAATTATTAATCGGCGAAGAAAAAGCCTCTAAGGGCAGGGTAATTTTTCAATCCTATGATGTTAATAAGTTAAAGCATAGCGAATTACCGCAGTTACGCCGACACATCGGCGTTATTTTTCAGGATTTCCGACTTTTGCCTAATAAAACCGCTTATGAAAATGTCGCTTTTGCTTTGGAAGTGGCGGGTCGCTTGCAGTCCGATATTGAAGAATTCGTGCCGCAAGCTATGGAAATGGTTGGTTTAAAAGATAAAATGTCTAATTTTCCCCGCGAACTTTCCGGCGGCGAAAAGCAAAGAGTGGCGATTGCTCGAGCAATGATAAATCATCCAGATGTAATTGTGGCTGATGAACCGACTGGCAATCTTGACCCAATTAATACTTCAGAAATTATCAGGTTGCTTTTGAAAATAAATGAGTTGGGAACAACGGTAATGCTAGCTACGCACAACAAAGACATTGTCAATTCGCTTAATCAACGGGTAATTTTAATGGATATGGGTCGAATTATTCGAGATGAACAAAGAGGAAAGTATGCTTTAGTATAAGTTTCAAAGTACAAAATGCTTACTACATTATTCAGAATAATTAAATATGGTTTCTTGGGTTTTTGGCGAAATGGCTGGTTATCGACCGCCACTCTTTCAATTATTGTTCTTGCTTTATTGGTTTTTGAAGGGTTAATAATTTTTAATGTTTTAACTAATGGTGCCTTAGATGTTTTGAAGAGTAAAATAGACATTAGCGTTTATTTTAAAGCCGATGCCCCAGAAGACGATATTTTAAAGATACAAAAATCTTTGGAGAGTTTGGCTGAAGTTAAAAGTGTTGAATATATTTCTAGAGATCAAGCATTAGTAATTTTTAAGGAGCGACATGCTGGAGATCCGGCTATCAGCCAATCAATTGAAGAATTGCAGCAAAACCCTCTTTTAGCTTCATTAGATATTAAAGCCAATGACCCAAAGCAGTATTCTATTATTGCTGATTATCTTGGTAATGCGGATTTTAAAACTTCGTTTGAGAAAGTCACTTATGCGCAAAATGCCGTTGTCATTGAAAGATTGGGGAAGGTGATTGATACTGCTGAAAAAGGAGGATTTTTGCTAATAATATTCCTTACTTTGATAGCCATTCTTGTGACATTTAATACTATAAGGCTCGCAATTTATTCCAGTCGGGAAGAAATCGGCGTGATGCGGCTGGTTGGCGGTTCCAACTCTTTTATCAGAGGTCCTTACTTAGTTGAGGGAATAATTTATGGGCTTTTGGCAGGAATATTTAGTATTGTTATTATTAGTCCGGTTATTTATTTTGTTTCTCCTTATATCCAGATTTTTATCTCTGAAATGAATTTGTGGCTTTATTTCAAAACTAATCTTTTAACTATCTTGGGCTATCAAGCGCTTTTCGGCGTGGGCTTGGGAGTGATTTCTTCGTATATTGCGGTGAGAAAATATTTGAGGATATAGAGCAGAAAATTTTCTTTTCTCGCACAAAATTCTTTCTCGCTCATACGCTCCGAGCGTCAAAATTACAGCTCGCTCATAACGAAAATTTGCCACCCTGTTCGCCTTCGCTCGGGGTCGCCCGGCAAATTTTCTACTCGCTCGCTGAATTTTAAGACGCTCTCCGCGATACTCACTCAAAAGAATTTTTTGCTGTTACTGGAAAACAAAATTTCCGTAGCCAGCATGTTTTTCAATAAACCATAAAGCAGAAAATCTTTTAATAATAAAATGTCCAATCAATTGGACACTTTTGCGGTTCTAGATTTTCTTTTGAATGATTGCATGAGCCATCGTATTATATTAGGTGTTGTGCTATAGCACAACACTATGACATGTCATAGTGATTAAATTATAAAAATAAAGAAGGTACAATCGATTGTACCTTCTTGACCCAAGCTAGTATATTTTACAACTAAATTATTAGACACAAAATCTTTTTGCGAAAAAGAGAATTTTCTTTATCTCCGAAACCCCGCAGCCGACCGAGCATGGTCCCCCGACCGCGGTCGGGGGTCGGTCGG
>CAYIWD010000015.1:0-14856 GCA_964367055.1 uncultured Candidatus Saccharibacteria bacterium | reverse complement strand
AGAACATTGTTTCATATTCGTAGAGTATATAGTATCAAGTATCAAGTATCAAGTATTATGGACGCAATTTCTCAAAAATTATTTTTATACATTGTCATTGTTTTGTCAGCCACTTTTCACGAATATGCTCACGGCTTTATCGCTTATAAACTCGGCGATTCAACTGCCAAAGACCAAGGCCGTTTGACTTTGAATCCTTTGGCTCATATTGATTTATGGGGAACAGTTATTATTCCGCTTTTCCTTTTGTTTTACGGCGGAGTTTTTATTGGTTGGGCAAAACCAGTGCCTTATAATCCTTATAATTTAAAAGACCAAAAATATGGTTCGTTAAAAGTCGGCATTGCCGGGCCATCGGCTAATTTGATTATCGCTTTGATTTTAGGAATTTTCTTAAGAATTATTTTTACCGGTGTTTTTGGTTCAGGGATTTTTTCCGAATTCTTTTTAACAGCCGTGGCTTTGATTGTTTATATCAATATCTTCTTGGCTTTATTTAATCTAATTCCTTTGCCGCCGCTTGATGGCTCAAAAGTGCTGATGGATTTATTCCCAAGATTCAGCAGGGGAATAATGTCTCTTGGTTTTTTCGGAATTTTCTTTGCTTTACTTGTGGCTTTTTTCATTCTCTCGCCTTTAGCCGGATTTATTTTCCAATTGATTACGGGCCAAGCCGCGTTCTTGACATAAGAGGCGCGATAATTAAATTTTTGTTATAATCTAATTATGAATAAAATTATAATTTTTAATTGGAAAATGGCACCTGATTTGCTTAAAGAAGCGGAGCGTTTACTGGCTTACAACTTGCGACTTACAATAAACAGCAAAAACGTCGAAATCGTTGTTTGCCCGCCGTTTGTTTATCTTCCAAAATTTAAAATTAAAAATTTAAAATTGAAAATTGGCGCCCAGAATGTATTCTGGGCGGACAATGGCGCTTATACCGGTGAAATTTCTCCGAAAATGCTAAAAAATTTAGGCGTGGAATATGTAATTATTGGTCATTCAGAACGTCGTAAATATTTAAACGAGACCGATGAGATGATTAACAAAAAAGTTTTAGCCGCCTTGAAATCAGGATTAAAAGTGATACTTTGCGTTGGGGAATCTTCGCGCAAATCGCAAATTGCAAATCGCAAAGCGCAAATTTCGTATGCAAAACAATACGTAAAAAAACAACTCCAAAAAGATTTAAAAACGATTAGCGCTTCGCGATTAGCGATTAACAACCTAATTATCGCGTATGAACCCGTTTGGGCTCTTAGCACAAATAAAAATGGACAACCCGATACGCCTGCAGACGCTTTGGAAATGATAAAATTTATAAAACAACTGCTAAATACTAAGTACCAAATGCTTAATACTCGCGTACTCTATGGCGGCTCGGTTGATAGTAAAAACATTAAAAATTTTATAAAATATGAAGAGATTGACGGCGCTTTGGTCGGCAACGCCAGTTTAAAAATAGAAGAAGTTAAAAAAATTATATGCCAAACGACGACGTAAAATCAAAAAATCAAAAAAATCAAGCCATAGCGGCATTCTTGGGCTTTTTGACGTTAGTTATTATTTATTCATTTTTCTGGGGGCCGATAAAGAAATATAGCGATTCTTTAATGCCCGTTAGAACTATAAATGTTTCAGCTGAAGGCAAAGTAACAGTTTCGCCCGACATCGCGAAATTCTCTTTTTCAGTTGTTTCTGAGGGGTCTAATCCAAAAACATTAGCTGATAATAATATCAAGAAAATGAACGCGGCTATTGATTTCATAAAATCTAAAGGGATTGATGAAAAAGATATTAAAACTACTGAATACAATCTTAGCCCGCGTTACGAATATGACGAGAAGACAAGGACATCGTATATCACTGGCTATACTTTGACGCAAACTGTTTCAGTCAAGATTCGCGATTTAAACAAAGTAGCCGAAGTTTTAAGTGGATTGCCGCCTTTAGGTATTAATCAAATCAGTTCAATTTCTTTTGATGTTGATGACCCGGAAAAATATTTAAGCGATGCCAGAGGTCAGGCGTTTGATAAAGTTAAAGAAAAAGCTAAAGCAATGGCGGATAAAAATGGAGTAACATTGGGTGAGATAATTAATTTTTATGAATATCAGTCAATTCCTTACTACGGCAATTTAAAGACATTAGGAATGGGAGGAGGAGCAGAAGCGGCGCCAGCCCTACCTCAGATTCAGCCCGGTACCCAGGAAGTAACAATGCAAGTCAGCGTGACTTATGAAATAAAATAGATCAAATGCCTTTCAAGAAATCTACTATCAGCGCTATAATTATTTTAGTGTCTTTAGTGACAGTTATCGGATTGTCTGGTTTAAATTCTTTATTTCAGAATAAACAGAATAGAGTGAATGATAATGTCCAGTCGTACACAAACAGCGAAACGACATCAAGTCAATTTCAGCCAGTGCCTATGGAAAAAATTTCTCTTACCACAAATGACAATATAAAAATTGCAGCTAATTTATATGGAGTTGAAAATCCAGTGGGCTGGCTGATTTTGGTTCATATGATGCCATCAACTAAAGAATCTTACGCTGATTTGGCAGAGAGATTACAAAATTTAGGTTATGAATCTTTATCTATTGATTTGCGAGGCCACGGCGAATCGGATGAGGGACCGAATGGTTACTTCAATTTTTCCGATAGCCAGCATCAAAAAAGTATTTTTGATTTAGGAGCCACGGTTGATTATTTGATGAAAACTCGTGAGGCTCGACCAGATAAAATTGTTTTTATCGGCGCTTCCTTTGGCGCTAATTTATTGCTACAATATATTAGCGAGCACGCGGAATTTAAAACGGCAGTTTTACTTTCAGCTGGCTTAAATTATCGCGGCGTTAAAACCGAGCCATTAGTAAAAAATTTAAAAATTGGGCAGAAAGTGTTTTTTATTTCCAGCCGCGATGACGACGATAATAGTCAGGAAAATTCTGAACTTTATCAATTGTTGCCTGATGAAGTTAAAAAAGATTCAGAAATTAAAATCTATGATTCCGGCGGCCACGGCACTGATATGTTGGAAAACCAGCCGGATTTGATAGGATTAATTGTTGAATTTATAAAATAAATTATGATTACAAAAAAAGATTATTTACTCGTTTCAATTATTGGTTTTTTTATTGGATTGCTACTCTTACCGATATTAAACAATATAGAATTTCCTTTTACGACAATAACTTTTAATAATGCTATTTTAATTATTTTAGCGTTTACTATTTTTGCCGATTTCGCGTTGTTAATTGCTTCATTATTGGCTCGGTGGCTTCCGATTTTATTGCAATTGGCTAAATTTGCAGCCATCGGCGGATTAAATACTATTTTAGATTTAGGCATCTTAAATATTCTAATTATCGCCACCGGCATTGCTACTGGCTACGGGTATTCATTGTTTAAAAGCATTTCATTTGTAGCCGCCAATATTAACAGTTATTTTTGGAATAAACATTGGACTTTCGGGGCATCTAATCAAGCTAGCCTTAAAGAATTCGGTCAATTTGTAATGGTAAGTGCTGTTGGTTTTATAATTAATATATCGACTGCTTCAGTACTTGTTAATGTTATTGGCGCGCCTGAAAATTTTTCCCCAGAACGTTGGGCAAACATTGGTGCAATTTCAGCAGTACTAATTTCTTTAGTTTGGAATTTTGTCGGCTATAAGTTTTTTGTTTTTAAAAAGTAGAAGCTGATAACGCGGATTTAAACGCTGATTTACGCGGATAAATTAAGCTTAGTTTTTATGTTCACAGAAAATATTAAATTAAGTTCATATAGTCATTATAAAATCGGTGGGCCAGCCAGGTATTTTTTTTCAGGAGAAAACACCGATGAGATAATTAAAGCGATTGAAAAAGCCAGGCAACTTAAAACTCCGATTTTTATTTTGGGTGGCGGTACAAATATTTTATTTAGTGATGACGGCTTTAATGGTTTAATTTTAAAACCAGATATTCAATTTATTAAAAAGAGTGGGAATGTTTTAAGAGTTGGAGCTGGTGTTCCAATTACTCAATTACTTAATTACTCGTTTGCTAAAGATTTATCTGGCTTAGAGTGGCTAGCCGGCGTTCCCGGCACTTTGGGCGGAACAATTAGGGGTAATGCCGGCGCTTTCGGCGGAGAAATAAAAGATGTCGTGCATGAAGTTGTCAGCCTAGACATTTCTGGGCGAAGAGCAAAAATTATTAAAAGAAATAATCAAGAATGTGATTTTAATTATCGCTCCAGTATTTTCAAAAAAAAGGACGGCAAAGAAATAGTTTTGGAAACCATTTTAACTTTAAAGAAGGGGAATAGAGAAGAAATGTCAGCGAATATTGAAAAAAATATGAATTACCGACACCAAAATCAGCCCTTGGAATACCCGAGTATTGGCAGTATTTTTAAAAATGTTGACATTAAAAAAGTGCCCAAAAATCGGCACAAAAAGTTTGAGGCAGTTGTTAAAAACGACCCCTTTTCGGTTATCCCGGTGGCTTATTTAATTTCTGAAGCCGGATTAAAAGGTATTTCCTATGGCGGAGCAATGATTTCACCAAAACACCCGAATTTTATCGTTAATGTTTTAAATGCAACAGCAAACGATGTTAAAAATTTAATTCAATTGGCAAAAAAAGAAGTCAAAAAAATTTTTAACATTGAGTTAGAAGAAGAAATAGTTCGTCTTTGAGTTATCCACAGTTGCAATCAATTTTATTTGTTCTAAAATTAATAGTAGAGATTAGAAAATTTAGAAATTAAATTCTTTAATCTTCAATTTGCAATTTCGAAATTAGGTATTGCAAAGCCAACCTGATTGATTGGTCGGCAATCAAACGTTGACTATAAAATAATTCTTACTCTTAAACGTAAATTAATATTAACGTTTAGGAGACGATAAAATGGCGAAGAAAAAAGCCAAAAAGAAGAGATAGATTTCTTCCCCTCTTTCCCCACTTTAATAAAGTTTAAGAAAGAGGGGTTTTTTATTTTAAGCGCGGATAAGTGCGACTTACGACGCGAATTTACACGAATGTTATTATGCTTTATAATTAGAATATGCGAATTGATATCAAAGCCACAAATTTAGAACTTACGCCAGCCATTCGTGAATATATAGAAATGAAAATCGGTTCTCTTAGCCGTTTTCTTAAAAGATTTGAGGTAGAAAGCGAAATTGAAGTTTTTGTTGAAATCGCTCGGACGACGAAGCATCATAAAAGCGGTGATGTTTTTTGCGCGGAAGCGAGTTTTTCTATTGGCAAAAAACTTTTGAGAGCCGAAGATACTGATTGGGATATTAGAATAGCGATTGACAAAGTCAGAGATAAATTACAGCAAGAGATAAAAAAATATAAAGAAAAACAAATTGAAAAGCATTAAAATACATGGCGTTGAATTTTTTAAAAAAACTTTTCGGGCAATACGATTTTGGACAGAATATAAAATTAATTAATTCTTTGGAACCGGAGTTAGAAAAAATTACTGACGAAGAATTAAAGAAAAAGAGTTTGGATTTAAGAATTACGGTTCAAAATGGTAAAAGCCTCGATGATGCATTAGTCGAGGCTTTTGCTTTGGTTAGAGAAGCGGCAAAGCGAAATTTAAACCAAAGACATTTTGATGTTCAACTTATTGGCGGCATTATTTTACATCAAGGGAAAATAGCCGAAATGATAACTGGTGAGGGAAAAACATTGGCTGCTACTTCTCCGGCTTATTTAAACGCTTTAATTGGTAAGGGCGTTCATCTTGTAACTGTTAATGATTATCTGGCGCGTCGCGATACAGTTTGGATGGGGCAAATTTATGACGCGCTGGGAATGTCAGTTGGTTGTTTAACGCATGAAAGCGCTTATTCATACGACCCAAAATATCAGATTAAAAAGTTAGAAACGCAAAATAATTTAGATAAAGAACGAGATGTTTTAGGCAGTTTTAAAATAGTTCAGGATTTTCTTCGGCCGGTTTCACGAAAAGAGGCATATTTGGCTGATATTACTTATGGCACTAATCATGAATTTGGTTTTGATTATTTACGGGATAATTTGGCTTATGATTTATATAATCAAGCCCAACGCAAGCCATCTTATGTTATTATTGACGAAGTTGACAGCATTTTAATTGACGAGGCGCGCACTCCTTTAATCGTAGCGGCGCCCGACACAGAATCCAGTGATTATTACCGAGTTTTTGCGAGGGTGGTGGCACAACTGGCAAAAGATGAAGATTATATTGTTGATGAAAAAAATAAAACCGTTAGTATCACTGACCAAGGTATTGATAATGTAGAAAAAATTTTAAAAATTAAAGACCTTTACTCACCGGCAAATTTCCGCTTAGTTCATTATTTGGAAGAATCGTTAAAAGCTAAGGCATTGTTTCATCGCGATAAACAGTATGTGGTAAAAAATGGCGAAATAATTATTGTTGATGAATTTACTGGCCGACTAATGTATGGCCGTAGGTATTCGGCTGGTTTGCATCAGGCAATTGAAGCTAAAGAAAATGTTCAAGTGCAGCAGGAATCGCGTACTTTTGCTCAAATTACTATTCAGAATTATTTTCGTTTATATGAAAAAGTCGCAGGGATGACTGGTACAGCCCAGACATCAGCCGAAGAATTTCATAAGGTTTATAATTTAGAAGTAGTGAGCGTGCCGCCGAATAAGCCATTGATTAGAAATGATTATCCTGACTCTATTTATAAAACTCTTGAAGTAAAATACCGGGCGATGATTGAAGAAGTGAAAAGTCGCCATAAGGAAGGTCAGCCGATTTTACTCGGCACTACTTCAATAACCAATAATGAGATTGTTTCGGATTTATTAGAACGAGCTGGTATTCCGCACGAAGTTTTAAACGCTAAAAACCATGAACGCGAGGGCTCAATTATTGCTCAAGCCGGAAAATTAGGAGCAGTGACTGTGGCGACCAACATGGCAGGTCGTGGAGTGGATATAATCTTAGGGGGCAATCCCCAAGATCCTGAGCAGAGTCGAAGGGTTTGCGAACTTGGAGGGCTTTATGTGATTGGTACTGAACGGCATGAAGCGAGAAGAATTGACAACCAACTTCGGGGCAGAAGCGGCAGGCAAGGAGATGCGGGAACTTCTAGGTTTTTTCTGTCTTTAGAGGATGATTTATTGAGGATTTTTGGCGGCGACAGAATTAAGTCATTAATGGAAAGTTTTAATTTACCAGAAGACCAACCTATTGAGTCATCATTAGTTTCTAGAGCAGTCAATGAAGCGCAGAAAAAAGTTGAAGGATTTAATTTTGACGCTAGAAAACATTTACTTGACTACGATGATGTTTTAGATAAACAACGAAATGCGATTTATAAAAAAAGGCAAGATTTGTTAGAACAAAAATCTCATCCGCAAATTTTAGGAATGTTAGATATTTTATGGATGAATCATTTAGAAAATTTGGAATCATTAAGAGAGTCAGTGGGTATAAGAGCTTATGGCCAGCATGATCCATTGATTGAGTATAGACGTGAGAGCCACATTTTATATAAAGAGATGGTGGCGAATTTTGATAAATGGCTGGAAGAAAATAAAGAGAAAATTGAAGAAATGCAGAAAAATTCGCCTGCTCCAGCATTAAATTTAAAACCAAAAGAAGTCGTGTCTAACAAAAAACTTGGCCGCAATGACCCGTGTTGGTGCGGTTCGGGAAAAAAGTTTAAAAGGTGTCACGGGGCGTAGGATAAAATTATGAAGCAACAAAACAGACCAAAAGTTGGAATAGGAATAATGATTCTCAAGAAGGGAAAAATTTTACTTGGTAAGAGAAAAGGATCACATGGAGAAGGCGAATATTCCTTTCCAGGCGGACATCTTGAGTATATGGAGTTATTCGAGAAGTGTGCGAAAAGAGAGACAAAAGAGGAATGTGGGATAGAGATTGAAAATATTAAATTTCAATTTCTATCAAATGTGACAAAATACGTACCCAAACACTATGTACATATCGGTTTAATCGCTGATTGGAAAAGTGGAAAGCCAGAAGTTTTAGAGCCGGAAAAATGCGAATCGTGGGACTGGTATGCGATAGATAATTTACCACGGCCATTATTTGAAATGTGTCGACAAGGAATCGATTGTTATAAGACAGGAGAAAATTACATTGATAGCCCTAAGTGGTTAATGAATAAAGTGTAAAAGTGCTATAGGGTATTTGGAACATGCAACACATCGCCATAATGCAAAAATCTTGGGGTTTGACTGATAAGATTTTGAGCGGCGAGAAAAGTATTGAGTCACGCTGGTATCAGAAAAAATACAAACCTTGGGATAATATTAAAAGTGGTGAAATAATTTATTTTAAAGATTCTGGAGGGCCAGCAAAGATAAAAGCTGAAGCTAGTAGGGTTATGCAATTTTCCGATTTAACTCCAAAAAAAGTTAAAGAAATATTAGATAAGTATGGCAGAAATGATGGAATAGAAAAAGAGAAAATTCCTGAATTTTTTGAAAGATTCAAAAATAAAAAATATTGTATACTGATATTTTTAAAGAATCCAACTGGAATAAAACCATTTGAAATTGATAAAACCGGATTTGGGGCGATGGCAGCGTGGATTTCCGTTAATAATGTCGCAAAAATAAAGAAATAATGAGGATAAAATCGCTATAAAATCCTTGTTTTTTAATTAAATCTTTGCTATAATTAAGATACCCAAAAGCGGGTAATTTTGTTTTTATGCCTAAAAAAACCATTAAAATTAAAGAGAAAGATGAGATAAAAAAGGAGCCGGCAATAACTGACCCCGGTGAAAATCAAAATAATAAAGCCAGCGCTTCTTACAGCGCCAAGGATATTTATGTTTTAGAGGGTCTGGAGCCAGTAAGACGCAGGCCAGGAATGTATATTGGTTCAACTGGAGTGGATGGTTTACACCATTTAATTTGGGAAGTAGTTGACAATAGTTTGGACGAAGCAATGGCTGGTTTTGCCAAAAATATTAAAGTAGAACTTTTTAAAGATAACAAAGTGGCCGTAACTGACGATGGCCGCGGCATTCCAATTGATATTCATTCGCAGACAAAAAAATCCGCGCTTGAGACCGCGCTTTGCACTTTACACGCCGGTGGAAAATTCGGCGGCGAGAGCTATAAAGTTTCAGGCGGACTTCATGGTGTCGGCGTCTCGGTTGTAAACGCCTTATCAATTTGGATGAAAGCCGAAGTTGACAAAGATGGAGGATTGTATGTCCAGGAATATAAACGCGGCGAGCCGCAATACAAAGTAAAAAAAATCGACAAATCCGATAAGACCGGCACAAAAATAACTTTTCAGCCTGACTCGGAAATTTTCGATAAAGCGGAATTTAACAGAAAAATAATCATTGACCATCTTCGTCAGCAAGCGTTTTTAACTAAGGGAGTAAAGATTGAAATAGTTGATTGGCGTGAAGAAGTTCCTTTTTATTACGCTTTTTATTTTGAAGGCGGGCTTTTGGCTTTTATTCAATATTTAAACCGTACGCATCAGCCAATTCAAAAAGAAATTTTTTATGTCCATAAGAGTTATGAAAATATTGAAGTGGAGGCGGCTTTTGTCTACAATCAGGAAGTTGAAACAGAAGAATTAAGTTTCGCCAATAATATCTATACTCCAGACGGCGGCATGCATTTAACCGGCTTTCGCTCGGCTTTAACCAGAAGCTTGAATGATTACGCGAGAACCAGCGGCTATTTAAAAAATTCCGATGAAAATTTTACGGGCGACGACGTACGTGAGGGGCTGGTAGGAATTGTTTCCGTTAAGTTAAGAGAACCGCAATTTGAAGGTCAGACAAAAGCCAGATTGGGCAATCCGCCAGCCAGAACCGCGGTGGAAACAGTAGTCAACGAGTCCTTAAAAGAATTTTTTGAAAAAAATTCATCCGAAGCCAGAGCCATTATTGAAAAATGTTTATTGACAGCCAAAGCTAGAAAAGCCGCCAAAGCAGCCAAAGAAACAGTTTTACGGAAAGGTATTTTAGAAGGAATGACCTTGCCTGGCAAATTAGCTGATTGTTCCAGCCGCGACCCGGAAGAAACAGAACTATTTATCGTGGAAGGTGATTCAGCCGGTGGTTCAGCCAAATCAGCCAGGGACCGCCGATTTCAAGCGATTCTGCCTTTAAGAGGAAAAATTTTGAATGTGGAAAAAACTAGGATTGATAAGATGCTTTTGAATAAAGAAATTCGTTCATTGGTAATGGCGCTTGGTACAGCTATTGGTGATGAATTTGATTTGACTAAATTAAGGTATAATCGTATTATTTTTGCTACTGATGCCGATGTAGATGGCGCTCATATCCGCACGCTTCTACTTACGCTTTTTTATCGTTATTTTAATCCCGTGATTGAAAATGGCCATCTTTATATTGCCCAGCCGCCACTTTACAGAATTCAGCTTGGCAAAGAAATAAAATACGCGTATAATGATGCGGAGAAAGATAAAATTGTAAAAGAATTAGCAGCTGGAGCTAAGCGTCAAATAGCGGGCGTTAATATTCAACGCTATAAAGGTCTTGGCGAGATGAATCCCGAACAGCTTTGGGAAACTACTATGGATACCGAGAATCGGATTTTAAAACAGGTCACTATTGAAGATGCGCAAGAAGCCGAACGGCTGCTTGATATTTTAATGGGCGAAGTGGTTGCGCCAAGAAAACATTTCATTCAAAGTCAGGCGACAATGGTGAAAAATTTGGATGTGTAAAGAAATTTAATGTTTGCTAAATTAAAATCTTATATTCAAGAATCTTACCGCGAATTTCGTCGCGTTAATTGGCCTACTCGAAATGAAACCGTTCGTTTGACTTTGGTTGTCATTGCTTTTTCTATCGGTATAGCGTTTTTTTTAGGCATTTTGGATTTAGGATTTACGTATTTATTAAATAGGTTTTTAATATAAAAATTATTTATGGAACAAACACCAGAACAAATTAAGCCAAAACAATCATCGGGTTCTCCTAGAGAATTTAAGAAAAAAGGGGAAAGACATTGGTATGCGGTTCACACTTATTCCGGCTATGAAGACGCGGTAGCTAGGTATTTGCTCCAAAGGGTTGATTCCTTGGAAATGCATGATAAGATTTTTAATGTTTTAGTGCCGAAGGAAAAGAAAGTTAAAATAAAAAATAGCAAGCGAAAAACCGTTGAGGAAAAAATTTATCCGGGCTATGTTTTAGTGGATATGCTGATGGGCGAAGATTCTTGGTATGTGGTTAGAAACACGCCAAGAGTAACCGGCTTTGTCGGCGCTGATTCAACCGAGCCAACTCCGCTTTCTAAAGAAGAAGTTGAAGCCTTAATGGGCAGGATGAAAGGAGAAGAGACAACTTTCAAGATTGAATTTAGAGTTGGCGAAACAGTTAAAATTACTGACGGGCCATTTAAGGATTATGAAGGAAAAGTGGCTTCGATTGATGAAGAACACGGTAAAATCAAAATAATGGTGCCGATATTTAGTAGAGAAACCGCTGTTGAATTGGATTCGCTGCAAGTACAAAAGATTTAAAATGGCAAAACTTATTAAAACAACAGTTAAACTGCAAATTCCTGGTGGCGCAGCCAATCCCGCGCCGCCAGTCGGTCCGGCTTTGGGTCAGCACGGCATTAACATTGCCCAGTTTTGTCAGCAGTTTAACGAGGCAAGTAAAGAAATGGCTGGCAATATTATTCCGGTTGAAATTACGATTTATGAAGACCGGAGTTTTGATTTTAAATTAAAAACTCCGCCAGCTTCGGATTTATTGCGTAAAGCCGCAGGGGTTGAAAAAGGCGCGGCTGATCCCTTAAAAAATAAAGTGGGTAAAGTTAGTAAAGCCCAGATTCGTGAAATCGCGGAGAAGAAAATGGCTGATTTAAACGCGAATGATATTGAAGCGGCTTGCAAGATAATAGAAGGCACCGCAAGAAGTATGGGAATTGAGGTGGGGGAGTAATTATCTTAAGAATTTTTCCCGCCAGCCGAGTTTCCGCTCAGATAAATTATATTCGCTCGTCGTCAGAAGTTAACGGAAAATATCGAACTCAACCTCGCTTCGCTCGGGATTCAGACAGCGACATTTTCCTACTTCTTTCCTCCTTGCTCGGTAATTTATAGCTTCGTTCCAACAGGCTGGCTACAGAAAAATTATTAAGATATTTAATTTATCTTGAAAGCAGACCATGGTCTTGCCCCGCACCTTTGAAGCACGGCAACGCTTAATACATTTTTTCTGAAAGACAATATTATAAATGAAATTGTCATTTTTTTAGGAAAATAATGTTTTAGCAATGGCGTTGTAAAAATAATGTGCTTCAAAGGTGTCGGGGCTTGCTTTTTCATTTTAAGCGTGATAAAAGAAGAAGAGGGATGATCTTTAACAAAATTTTATATGAAAGGAGTAAAAAGATATGTCAAGATTGACTTGGGATGAAACATGGATGGAAGTCGTTAAGGTGTTGGAAAAAAGGTCAACGTGTATTCATTACAAAGTCGCAGCAGTTATAGTTAAAGGTAAGCATCTGGTTTCTATCGGCTATAATGGTCCGGTTTCCGGAGAGCCGCATTGCGAAGAAGTGGGTTGCGCAAAGATGGTAGACGGTGTTAAATTACCGCCTGGTTCTGATAGGTGTCGAGGCGCTCACGCTGAAGATAACGCTATAACCAGAGCTGGCCAGTCAGCTGACGGATGTTCTCTGTATGTGTCTTATCGGCCATGTCTGGCTTGCGCAAAAAGAGTTGTTAATGCGGGAATCAAGAGGGTGATTTATTTGAAGGATTATGACGGCGAAGAAGAGGCGATTAATATTCTGCGTCGCCGAGGCATTGATTTAATTCCGTTCAGCACAATTAGCCAAATTAAATTTGATTAGAAAGGAGGATGAAAAGATGAAAAGTATTGAAATGATTAATGCGACGACTCTTGGCGACGCCTGGTTTCAGGCACTCTACAAAATAATGGAGGAAGGGAGAAGATATTTAGTTGATGAAGGAAGTTATAAGGGTATCTATCGGGCAGGCGCGCCAGTTGTTATCCAGATAAATTATCCAAATGTGCCGCCTATTTTCCCGATAATGCCTGAGGGGTCAAATATCCCGGCGCCGACCACCGAAGACGACATTAATGATTATGTTCATTATTTGATCACAGCGGACAGAAAGTCTAATGAACACTATACTTACGGCGAAGACCTCCATTGGCAGATTGAGTGGGTGGTGGAACATTACAGAACGCGAGGGTATGGAAATAATCATTGTTATATGGCTGTTGGCCGGCCAGAGACCGTTTATTTTTATGATCGGGATATCGATTATCGTGAAGTTATCATTGTTCGCGACTATGCGACAAAGAAACGGCTATGGCTGCGTAAAATTAAAAACGTCTGGAATAAAGACCCGAAAATTCAAGCAAGTTCTCAGTGTCTGCGTGGTATTGATACATGGATTGACGACAAAAAATTGAATTTTTGGGCGTATTTCCGTTCCTGGGATTTATGGGGCGGATTTCCGGTCAATCTTGGCGGAATCCAGCGCGTTAAAGAATATATGGCTGCTAAAATCGGCGTTGAAGATGGAATGATGATAGTTTCTTCTAAGGACCTTCACGTTTATGAACACACCTGGGCCGTGGCGCTGATGCGACTAAATAAATTACAGAAAGGAGGTGTCTAATGGAGCAGGTTGTTTTTCAATGCGGATATTGCGCTTTTTGGATTTTTTACGAGCCGTTTTCAGCTGATGTATACAGCCATTGTTTCTGGGAAGAAAACGGCCTTTCAGAGATTAGCCTTTCAACCGGTTTTTCACAAATGGTTCATAAGCATGGGCATTGCGGGGAAAGGTGTGAAAAATTTTGCGTTGGCAGGAGCATCAGTTACCCGCCAGATGACAAGCCGTTTGAGATTAGCCCCATTCGATATGCGGGCGAAAAAGAGCTCGGTTCTCGACTCGTCTCGAGAATATTGAACCCTAAAAGATAGTTTTATTGATTTCGTAGGGTCTTTTGGTTAGAATAAAACAAAACCAAGAGACCCTTTTATTTTTTATGATTTTAGGAATAGATAAACTTCATCAATTAGTCAGGACAAAAAAGTTAGTAGAGGGACTCTGCCAGCGAGAACTGGAAAATCCTGAAGGGGCCGGTTTTGATTTACGGCTCGGCGAAATTTATCAATTAAAAGGTAATGGATTTTTAGGAATTGATGAGCGTAAAACACCCCAAGTTAAATTAGTAGATAAATACGAAGAGAGTAAGAAAAAGAGTTTTATTTTTAGGCCAGGGAAATATTATGCGATAAAGACGATAGAAAAAGTAAATACGCCACAAAATATTTTAATCTTATTTCGGCCGCGCTCAACACTATATCGTTCCGGTATTGCGCTATTTGCGGGTAATGCTTCGCCGGGTTACTGCGGCGAGCTAACTTTTGGAATTATTAATCTTGGTTCATGTCCAATTAAAATAGAATTGGGAGCACGAATAGCCCACGCCATATTTTATGAAGTCAAAGGAAAAACTAATTTATATCGAGGTCAGTGGCGTGATGGAAGAGTTAATACGGGGAAAAGAGAAAAACAGATTTAGATTATAAATAATAAAAAAAATTTTACATATGTACGAACCAACAATCGGCCTTGAAATCCATACTGAACCTAAAACCAAAACTAAGATGTTTTGTGATTGTTTGAATGACCCAGATGAAAAACATTCAAATATTAACGTCTGTCCGATTTGCCTTGCGCACCCTGGTGTTTTGCCGACAATTAACAAAAAAGCCGTAGAAGGAGTTTTGAAATTAGGCTTAGCTTTGAATTCTAAAATTCCCGAAACATCAAAATTTGACCGCAAAAATTATTTTTATCCTG
>CAYIWD010000014.1:0-17760 GCA_964367055.1 uncultured Candidatus Saccharibacteria bacterium | reverse complement strand
GCAGTGGAAGAAAAGATAAAATAAATTTAATTATTGTGATTTTTCTAAAATTTATTCTTGGTTTTCTGATTGTTATTTTGACCATCCATACCTTAGCGGTTATTAATAACTGGTACTGGACTTATAGGTGGATGGATATGTCCATGCATTTTTTGGGCGGTCTTTGGCTGGGATTAATCTTCTTATATTTTATAATGCCCAAATTGGAAATCACCAGCCATAAATTATTAATTGAGATGATATTAATTGTGAGTTTTGCGGTTTTCATTGGCGTCTTATGGGAATTTTTTGAATTTTTATTTGACGTCTTTCTCTCCTCAAAAGGATATTTTGCGGCGGCCCAGCAAGGAACAGGTGATACGATGAGCGATTTATTTTTTGACCTTTTAGGCGGGTTTGTTGCTTTTAATATTTATAGTTTTCAGTTGGAGCGTAATGCCTAAAAATAGAGTTTTAAATATTTGACAGGATAATTAACTGCTTTGCTATAGTAAAGCAGTATCGCTATGACGCGTCAAGCGTTTCAAAATAAAGATTGTTTTCCTGGATAAAATATAGGCGGTTTGAACTTTGTTCATAATAGAAATTTGAAACATCTTCAATTAAGGTGTATTTATTTATCGGCAATCGGTCGTCAATTTCTATAAAATTAACTTTTTCGCTTCTGTCAGTGTCAAGATAATCAATCAATAGATGCGAGGAATCTTTATACCAAGAAATATCTTTAATTATCGCTCCATCTGCTTTTAGATAAAAGTTGAAGTTTATCACATCGCCGGCTTTTTTGCTAATGCCTGATTGGTAATCTTCAATAAAATAAATATTTAATTTTCCGTCTCTATCCCAAAATGCGATTTTTTTACTGTCTGGAGATATGGCAAAATTTTCAGCCGAATGAGCGATTTGCTTAAAATCTTGATTTTGCTGATTAAAAAGATAGAGACCGCCGCTGTCAGTTAGGAAAGCGATTTTATTAGCGCTCGCTGAAATTGCCAAAAAATTCTGGTTGATTAACGCGTCAGGCAATTCAAAATTAAAATTTTCGGTTTTTAACACCAAGTTAAAAGAAGCCAGTAAATAGCTTTTAGTTTTTAGTTTTAAGTCTTCAATTTGTTTTATGTAGTAGATATTGGGGCTTTTTATTGTCCAAGCCAGAATTGGGTCTTTAACGATATTTTCTAAAGTAAGTCGGTTAATGTCTAAAATATAAAGGAGGTTATTTTTATCTTGAATTATTAACCTATTTGAATCTAATGGGTGAAAAGTGATTTCTTTTATGGCTATTTTCTGAAGATTGTTTAATGCTGCGGTTATATTAAATGTCTGCGAAAGATTATTAATTTCATAAAGATAATATGTTTGAGTTTTTGAATCATATGTAATTATTTTATTATTGTCATCACTCCAGGTGATAAATTTATCGCCGCGAAGCTTAACCGCTGAAGAATTATGCGCTTCAGCCCAAAGATTCGCGTTATTTTCAAAAACAACTTTCCCATCGGAATTTATCCAGAAATTATCAATTGATTTAGGTAAAGGAATTGATTTCTTTTCTAAGTTTTTGGGAATTAAAATTGCTTTGGAAATTTCGCTTACTAAACCCGACCCGACAAGGATATTTTTCTCCCAAGATATATATCCGTCTTTTTTAATTTCTACTTTATAATTTTCCGGCAGAAGATTATCAATTAAGGTGCCGTTTTGTATTAACCCTGACTTATCTTTAAAAATTTCGTTGCCTATTTTTATTAGCACACCTTTTGGTATTGTTTCAATAAAAACCGCGCCAGTTTTTTTAAATTCAATTTTATTATTTTGGAAAACCGGTCGCCACCCTTGGGAATAAAAGACAATGCCGGTGCCGGTAATAATGAAAAGAAAAACAAAGCTATAAAATATAAAACGGCGGGTTTTTCGGGTCATAATATGATATATAAGTAATATAACAAAACCTTGAATTTTTCAATAAAGAGGGTATTATTTGATTAATGTCAAAGTTTATTATTAATGGCCAAAGGCCGCTCAAAGGTGAAATTACTGTCTCTGGTTCAAAAAACGCCGCTTTAAAAATCTTTCCAGTGGCGCTCTTGACCCATGAGCCTATTAAAGTTTTTAACGTGCCGGAAATAGAAGATATTTTTAGGGCTCAAGAGATGTTAATTGCTCTCGGTCATGAAGTTAAAAAAACAGGTAAGGGTGCTTTTGAACTTAAATTTAAAAATCAAAAAAGCGCTGATTTGCCAGCTGGTTTGGTTAATAAATTTCGGGCTTCGGTAATGTTTGTCGGTCCGATGCTCGTAAAATTCGGCGAAGTCCGTTTTCCCCACCCTGGCGGTTGCGTGATTGGCGCGGCTATGCGGCCGATTGATATGTTCGTGGATAATTTTGAGAAAATGGGAGCGAAAGTTGAATTGAGTAATAATTATTATCGTTTAACAGCGAAAAAACTTAAGGGCGCCGATATTTTTTTTCATGATATTACCGTCACTGGCACTGAAAGTTTAATGATGACTGCTTGCTTAGCGGATAGTGAAACACTTTTAAAAAATTGCGCAATGGAACCGGAAATTGTCAGTTTGGCTGAATATCTAAATAGCGTTGGCGCTAAAATTGAAGGCGCGGGTACGTCAACTATTAAAATAAAAGGCGTTAAAAAATTAAGAGGAGGTGAATATAAAATTATTCCTGACAGGATTGAGGCTGGCACTTTCGCGATGATGGCGGCGGCTTCAAACGCTAAAATAGATATAAAAAATTGCGAGCCTAAACACCTAGAGGCACTTTGGTTTTTATTTGACAAAATCGGAGTAAATTATAAATTAAGTAAAGACAGTATTAGTATTTCGCCGTCAAAAAAACTTTTGGCCTATGATGCCAAAACCCATGAATATCCGGGATTTGCCACTGATCTTCAGCCGCCGTATACTGTTTTAATGACTCAAGCGTATGGCTCAAGTTTGATTCACGAAACCATTCATGACCGCCGTTTGCTTTTTACCGATAGTTTGACGCAGATGGGCGCTAATATTGTTATGGCTGACCCTCATCGGGTGGTAGTTAACGGTCCGACAAAACTTTACGCTAGAAAATTAGTTAGTCCTGATTTGCGAGCTGGCGTGGCGTTAATTATCGCAGCTTTAATTAGCCGCGGCAAAACAGAAATTGATAATATTTACCAGATTGACAGGGGATATGAGAGATTAGATGAACGCCTTAGGAATATCGGCGCTGATATAAAAAGAATTAGCTAAGCAAATCACAAATCGTTTTAACGATAAGCGCTATGCGATAAGCGCTATGCGATAAGCGCTTTGCCAAAATCATGTTTACTAGAAAAATTGGTATTGATTTAGGAACAACTAATACTATTGTTTTTGTGCCTGGACACGGCTTTGTGATTAACGAGCCGACCATGGTGGCTTTGAGTTTGCCTGACAATACAGTTTTAGCAGTTGGCAGAGAAGCCAAGGAAATGGTTGGCCGGACACCGGCGGATATCGTGCCATATAAACCATTAAGAGACGGAGTGATTGCTGATTACTATATTACCAAAGCGATGCTGAAATATTTTATTTCCAGAGCTTGCGGTTATTTCAATATTTTTAAGCCAGACGTGGTGATTTCAGTGCCAGCGGGCATTACTCAAACCGAACGTCGAGCGGTGATTAACGCGGCTCGGGAAGCTGGCGCCAAAGACGCTCATGTTGTCAGAGAACCTATTTTAGCTGCGCTGGGCGCTGATATTCCTATTAATTCGTCTTCTGGAAATATGATTATTAATATTGGTGGCGGCACTTCGGAGGTAGCGGTCGTGGCCTTAGGCGGCATTGTTTCTTGGGCATCTCTTCGAGTAGCCGGCAATAAATTTGACCAGGCGATTATGGATTATATCAAGAGGAAATATTCAGTGGCGATTGGCGAGCAAACAGCTGAAACAATAAAAATTGAAATTGGTTCGGCGATGACAAGTAGGCGCAAATTAGACCTTTCAGTAAGAGGTAGAGATTTATCATCGGGGCTGCCGAGAAATTTATTAATTAATTCTAATGAAGTGGCTGAAGCTCTAAACGCTTATTTAGTAGATATTGCCTCGGCTGTTCAAAGTGTTTTTAACGAAACTCCGCCGGAGTTGGTAGCCGATATAATGGGTAAGGGAATGATTCTTTCAGGCGGCGCGGCTCAAATATCGCAATTACCAGAGTTTTTCAAAGGAGCCTTGGGTGTAAGCGCTTATGTGGCTGAAGAACCGCTTTTTTGCGTAGCTAAGGGAGCAGGTTTAATTCTTAGTCACTTGGATGTTTATAAGAGAACGTTAATGGATAAACGATAGAGTGAAAATTTCTAATTTCCAATTTCTAATGAATGTATTTGAAAATTTAAGGGATGATTTCAAAAGATTAGCAAAGAATAATCAGCTTTCTCACGCTTATCTTTTTTTTGGCGGAGATAAAAAAACTCATCAAGAAAAATTTATCTTTGCTCAATCTTTAGCTAATTTTTTAGAAAATGGAATTTTTGAAAAGCCAGAAGGATTATTAAAAGAAACTTTGGTGATTTTACCGGATGAAAAATGGACAATCGGAATTGATAGCGTAAGGGCTCTAAAATATTTTCTTTGGCAAAAACCCAATCGTTCTCTTAAAAGATTAGCTATTATTAATGAGGCGGAAAATTTAACCTCAGAAGCGCAGAACGCCGCTTTAAAAATAGTGGAGGAGCCGCCGGAATCGAGCTTAATAATTTTTATCGCTAAAACCAGCGAGGATTTGTTTTCGACTTTGACTTCTAGATTGCAGAAAATTTATTTCTCCTCCGGAGCGCGGATAAACCCCCACACCAAAAATTTTGGTGTGGGGGTAAACGCAGATTCCAAAGCGGATAAACGCAGATACATAAAAGAAAATCTGCGCAAATCGGAATCTGTCTTAAGTGAATTTACGTTTAGCGAAGCTGAAATTGATGAATTTTTTGAAGATTTAATTCGGGATTTAAGCATAGACAGAATAAAAAATTCTGGAAAATTAAAGGAAATATTACACCGGCTCGCTTTAATGAAGCAATTTAACACCAATAAAAAACTTCAATTAAGGGCATTAGAGTAATATTAATATGGAAAAATTTGGTTTTTTAGCCATCATTTTAGTTTGGGGAGGATTAATTTATTTTCTTCTTGGTAGCGGTCCGATTTCAGCCGGGCTTAATGGCTCTAATTTTTTAGCTTCGGCTCTTTCAAACATTAATAGCAATTTAAAGCAACAAGAAGGTGCTATCGGTATTGTAGATAATCAAGGAAATTTTCAAATCTCGAAAGTCCATTCTAATAGCACAGTAAGCATTCTTGATATTGAAATTTTTCCAAATAATCCGGAGCTTATTTTTGCCGGCTCAAATCGGGGCTTATTTATTTCTAAAGATAACGGCTTAAACTGGTATGACTTTTCAGATATTGAACATAAAATCACTTCCGACACTCAAGTTTATAAGATTCTATTTAACCCTGCCAAAAAAACCGAAGGATTTGTTTCTGTTTTTTCAGGCAACAAAGGCGCAATTTATAGGAGTCAAGATAATTTCTTTTCCTTGGACAAACTCATAGATTTTACCAGTGAGGGAGTTTATGATTTCGATATT
Source organism: uncultured Candidatus Saccharibacteria bacterium (assembly GCA_964367055.1). Lineage (GTDB taxonomy): Bacteria > Patescibacteriota > Minisyncoccia > UBA6257 > UBA9933 > UM-FILTER-39-64. The sequence continues at coordinate 12,129 of CAYIWD010000014.1, read as the reverse complement.
AACAATAATAATCTTTATCTGGGGCTATCCAATGGCCGACTGCTTTTATATTCTTTGGGGAAAAACGAAACGCGCGTTCTAACAACTTTTGGTTCAGCTATTAAACAGATAAGAGTTTTCCAAAACGGCGGGTTAATTTATTTAACGCTTAAATCCGGCGGCTTTTGGGTAAGTAGGGATGGCGGGGAGTCATTCGAAAGGATGAAATTTTTAGATGATTATCGTGGAGCTAACAGCATTAATTATTTTGAGCCGTCTATTGTTAATAATTCTCTAATTTATGCCGCCACCAACTACGGGCTTATTCGCTCTTTAGATTCCGGTGATAGTTGGCGGGTTTTAAAATCGCTACCCTCTGAAGAGCAGTCGGTTTCAGCCGTGGGTTTTAACGACAAGACTGGTGGTATTTTTACAGCTTCTAATGGTAGAATTTATAAAAGTTTAGATAATGGCTCAAATTGGCAGATAATAGATACCGGTTTTAGCGGCGGAGAAATTTCAATCCTTAAATTAATTGGCGATAAAATTATTATAGCAAGTAAATAATGGATATTTTAAAAAATTTAGAATTAAAAATTAGCGAGGTGTTAAAGGGCCTGAAAGACCAATTATCTGGAATTCGCGGCGGCAGGCCAAATTCAAAATTAGTGGAAGATATTTCTCTTGATTATTTTGGACAAAAATTATCAGTTAAGCAACTTGGTTCAATTAATATTATTCCGCCGCGGGAAATCCAAATCTCTGTTTGGGACAAAAATACCGCCTCGCTTGTCTTAAAAGCGATTGAAGCATCAAATTTAAACGCCAGCGCTGTCCTTGAAGGAAATTTAATCAGGATAAACTTGCCATCTCTTTCAGGCGAACGCAGGCAAGAATTAGCTAAATTGGCGAAAAAAGAAGCAGAAGAGTCAAAAATAAAAATCCGTTCGGCTAGGGATGAAATTAATAAGGAAATTACCGGCCAGTTCGAATCAAAAAAAATCAGCGAGGATGAAAAATTTAAACTGAAAGATAAGGTTCAGAAAAGAATTGACGAGATAAATAAAGAAATTGAGGGGATTTTGGAAAATAAAATAAGGGAGATAGAGGAGTAAAAAGCTCCGCCTGCTTGTCTATCGGAACCAGAATATTTTTGCTCCAGCGGCAAAAATTTCTTCCCCCTCGCCTCGCTGGGTCCGACTGCGGTCGGACACCAAGCCCAGCGAGGCTGCGGGATGTTCCGTACGACAAGCAGGTGGAGCCATAAAAATGAGTCTATTAGGCTTGACACATGCTGGTTTTATACTAAGATAAAGCATTATCAAATTAAGGTGGTAATTCCTGCTATTGGGATACAATAGCGAAATTTGTACTTTAAGAAAGGATGGTGTAGAGTCGCTCGTCCTCGCTGTCACGGTTCTTACCTCGCTTGAGGAGAACAATGCTCATCTGATTTTTGGCGGACCGAGCAAAGCCAAGGTTCTGCAACTTGCACGCGACGCGAAGATCGCCGGTTGCGACGGCATCGTCTGTTCACCGCAGGAGCTTGAGCTTCTCGGAAAGTAGAAAGAGCTTGGTAGTCTGCTGAAGATTACACCTGGCGTTCGTCCTGCGTGGGCAGCTGCTGGCGATCAGAAGCGGATCATGACTCCAGCGGAAGCAATTAAGGCCGGCGCGACAGCACTAGTCATCGGTCGTCCGATAACGAAGCCACCATCGGAAATCGGTACACCCGCAGACGCAGTGAATAAGATTGTGGAAGAAATTACTTCAGTTCTATATAACTGAAGCCTAAAAGGGTTCAAGTGGTACCCTGTCAATAAGACAAAACCACTTTTTTTATTTCCAAAAAGGAATTTCTCTCAAAACAGTAATTTTTTAAAATTCATACTTGAAGATTATAAGAATTTCTAATAAACTTTAATATAACAGAAAATTTGTTGAATATGTTAATAGGAATAATTTTTGTAATAGTTTTTCTTTCTATTTTAGTTCTGGTTCACGAACTTGGGCATTTTTTGGCAGCAAAAAAATTTGGGTTACTAGTTGAAGAATTTGGTCTTGGTTTGCCGCCGCGAGTATGGAGTAAAAAAATAGGGGAAACAATTTATAGTATAAATGCCTTGCCTTTTGGGGGATTTGTAAAAATTTATGGCGAAGACGCGGATTCACGCGAAACAAATTTAGACTCACGCGGACAAGAAGAAATTTCAATTGTTGAAACAGAGAAAATTTCTATTTCTGATGAGCAAATTAAAATATCAGAAGAAACGATTATTAAAGAAACCTCGGTTTCAAGCGATAAAAGAAACTTTCAATCGCTTTCTATCAGCAAGAGGGCGGCTATTATTGTAGCCGGAGTGTTGATGAATTTTTTGCTTGGATGGCTCGTAATTTCAATTGTATTTTCAGTTGGTTTGCCTAAAGCAATAGTGATTACAGAAATTTTTCCGAATAGCCCGGCAGAAAAAATTGGCTTATTGATTGGAGATATAATTATAGATACAAGCGTTAATGATTTTATTAAATTTACTAATGCCAATCGCGGTAAGGAAATTACTTTAAAGATTGAACGCAACGGAGAGATTAAAGAATTTCTTGTGACGCCGAGAGTAAACCCGCCGAGTAATGAGGGCGCTTTGGGTATTGGTTTAGTTGAGGCGGGCTTAGAAAAACAAAATTTATTTTCCAGTATTTGGGAAGGATTAAAAGCATCACTTCAAATTATCCAAATGATTTTCTTATTTGTTTTTAATCTCCTCAAACAACTTTTTACAACAGGCAGCGCTGACTTAGGGGGAGTGGCTGGTCCAGTGGGAATTGTTAAAGCCACAGCCCAGGCGGAAAGTTTAGGATTTAATTATTTACTTCAACTTCTGGCTTTGATTTCGCTTAATTTAGTGGTTATAAATATTTTTCCTTTTCCTGCGCTTGACGGCGGCCGGTTGTTGTTTTTATTAATTGAAAAAATCAAGGGCTCGCCATTGCCTGCAAAATTTGAAAAATACGCCAATTCGGCGGGAATGGCTTTGTTGTTAATTTTGATGGCAGCGATTACGGTGAGGGATATTATAAGATTTTAATGGAAAATTTGAAATTTAGAAAAGCGAAAATCAGCGATTTAGATGAAATCTTAAGATTGAATTCAGCTCTTTTTAAGAACGAAATTGATAAAAAATATGATGAAACATTAGATGCGGATTGGTCATGTAGTCAAGGAGGAAATGATTATTTTAGGGCAAGAATAACGGAACAAGATGGTTTTGTTGGGGTTATTGAGAGCAGAAATCAAATTATCGGATATTTGTGCGGAGGCGTTCATAACGACAAACCTTTGTGGCGAAAAATTGGCAAATTTGCCGAGTTGGAAAATATGCTTATTGATGAAAAATACAGGGGAATTGGCGCCGGTTCAATTTTAGCTAAAGAATTCATTAATTGGTGTAAAAAAAGCGGAGTTGAGCGTATTTGCGTCAAAGCGTCAGCTTCAAACTTAAAAGCTATAGAGTTTTATAGAGCACTGGGATTCAATGATTACGATTTAACTTTGGAATACGATTTCAACATATCTCCATAAAAACCCTTTTATAACAAATCCTTACGATCGTAAGTAATTGTTATATTTATGGCTATTTGATAGAAGTGTATTTTTTGTTATAATTTATTATAATAAAATTATGCTCCAATCTCAACTTTTTACTAAAACTAAACGCGAGGCATAAAAAATTAGTTGTACATTAAAATTTGACTTTTGATTTTTAAATAATTATTATTAAACAATATGAAACACTATCATTTTTCTATAATTATTGAGCGGGATAAAGACGGTTATTTTGTGTCTTGTCCTCAATTGCAGGGCTGTTATCCAAGGAGAAACCTATGAGGAAGCGTTAGAAAACATTAAAGACGCTATCAATCTTCACTTAAAAGACAGAATGTAGTCAATTTACGAGGCTTAGCCTCATAAACTCATAAATTATTATTATATATTATTTATTCTAACGCAACGTCTTTTACCTCCTCTAAATTTAATTCCTTAAGCCATTTTAGGGTATCTGCTTTGTATTGTTCCGGTCCGTCAAAGAAATCCAATAAAAATCGTCGTGAAGTCACCGAAGGAAAATTTTTCTTGCCAATATAATCTAAAAAACTCGACCAACGATAATTTTCTAAAAACTTAATTGCTTTCCTATAGTCCTTAATTTCTTTCTCTCGCCATTGGGGCATTATTAAATCTAATGGATTCAAATGGATGTAGTATGGGAGATGAATAAAATGGGGTTCATCTTTAATCACGACAGCTTTATAAGTTCCCTGGAATAAAGATCCTACTCTTTCGTATTTCTGATTGAAGTACATTGTATAGCCTGTGCCCAATTTATGCATGAAATTTGATATCCCATTTTGATTTAATTGTTTTATAAGAAAATGAAAATGGTTTGGCATTAAAGCAAATGCTAAAATTTCAATAATTAAATTCCTTTTCCTTTTTTCGGCAACGATTTCAACTTTACGAGGCTTAGCCTCGTAAAGTTGTTTTGTCTCGTAAAGTTGTTTTTTATAATAGAGATTGGTTGCCGGTTCAGTATCATTAAATTCAAAAATATTATGAATAAATCTAAATCTGTCAGAATCATCTAAAAATATATTCCTTTTCTCTACGCCTCTATTATAAATATGATAAATTTCCCCATTTACAAAATTTATATTTCTCATAATTTTTAATTTTACGAGGCTAAGCCTCATAAATCAATGTGGATAAGTATGGTGTAGCTTTTTGTGTCCCTTTGACTAAATCGCTTTTTTTGCTACAATAAAAACAATGTTTCAATCTAAGCTTTTTACCAAAACCAAACGTGAGGCGCCGAAAGATGAAGAAGCGATTAATGCCCAACTTTTAATTAGGGCTGGTTTTATCGATAAGACAATGGCTGGTGTTTACACTTTTTTGCCCTTAGGTTTTCGGGTTTTGAAGAAAATTGAAAATATTATTCGCGAGGAAATGTTAAGCATCGGTGGCCAGGAAATTTTAATGCCAACGCTTCAGCCGAAAGCCAATTGGGAAAAAACGGGCAGATGGAATACGATGGATGACTTATATAAAATCAAGGATACAAGCGATAAGAAATTTGCCTTGGGCCCGACACACGAAGAGATTGTCTCGCCTCTGCTTAAAAATTTCATTTTTTCCTATAAAGATTTACCTTTATACATTTTTCAGATTCAGAACAAGTTTCGCGATGAAAAACGGGTCAAATCAGGGTTATTGCGAACGCGAGAATTTTTGATGAAAGACCTTTATTCTTTTCATGCCGACGAAAAAGATCTTGATAAATATTATGAAAAAGCCAAGGCCGCCTATTTTGAAATTTTTAAACGAGTTGGGCTTGGCAATTTTACTCTTTTAACTTTTGCCTCTGGTGGCACTTTTTCAAAGTATTCACACGAATTTCAGACAGTGTCAGAAACCGGCGAAGATAAGATTTATGTTTGCGAAAAGTGCAAAGTGGCGATAAATAAAGAAATTATGGGAGAGCCCCTCGACGCGGCTCGGGGCAAGCAAAATTCTTGTCCTGAATGTGGCAATAAAAAATTAAAAGAAGAGAAGTCGATTGAGGTTGGAAATATTTTTAAATTAAAAACAAGATATTCAGCGCCGTTTGATTTGAAATACCGCGACGAAAAAGGCATAGAACATAAAGTGATAATGGGTTGTTATGGTATTGGTTTAAGTCGATTAATGGGCACAATTGTTGAGGTTTTTCACGACCAGAAAGGCATTATTTGGCCAGAATCAGTGGCGCCTTTTAAAGCGCATTTAATAAATTTGATGCCAAGCGCAAATCACAAATCGCAAATAGATAAAATTTACAACTCTTTACAAAAATCAGGCGTTGAAGTACTATGTGATGACCGCGAATATGTAAGCCCTGGCGAGAAATTTAGCGACGCGGACTTAATCGGCTTGCCATACAGATTGGTTATTAGCGAGAAAACTGGAGAGAAAATTGAAATAAAGAAACGCGATTCCAACGAAATAAAATTAGTAGCAGAAAAAGAATTGGCGAGATTATTAACAAAATGATTTTTGATTATTTTAAAAAAGATATTGGTATTGATTTGGGTACTGCTAATTCTTTGGTTTATGTTAAAGGCAAAGGAATTATTATCAGCGAGCCATCGCTGACCGCGATTAATAACAAAACTAATCAAATTTTAGCTATTGGCGAAGAGGCCAAAAAAATGGTTGGCCGTACCCCGACCCATATTTCAATTGTCAGGCCTTTAATTAACGGCGTTATCTCTGATTTTGAAGTTACCCGGGAGCTCCTGCGTCATTTTTTAAAGAAGGTGAATAATAAGATGTTCAATTATTGCCGGGTGGTTATCGGTATTCCAACCAATTTGACAGAAGTGGAAAGAAAATCAGTTGAAGACGCGGTTATCTCTGCTGGCGCGGCCAGGGCATATTTAATTGAAGAGCCAATTGCTGCGGCTTTGGGAGCGCGATTGCCGATTGATGAGCCGACCGCTAGCATGATAGTAGACATTGGCGGTGGCACCACAGAAATTGCCGTTATTTCAATGGCTGGTATAGTCACAGCTAGAAGTTTAAAAATTGCCGGCGATAAATTAAATGATGACATTGTTAAATTTATCCGCGATGAATTTAAATTGGTGATTGGCGAGCCAACTGCCGAAGAATTAAAAATAGTCATTGGTTCGGCTATCTCGCTTGATGAAAAATTGGAGTTAGCGGTTCGCGGTCGCGATATGGCTACTGGTTTGCCTAGAGAAATTATTGTTAAAGGCGGACAGGTGAGAATGGCAATCAATCGCTCATTGCGTTCAATTACTGAGGCGGTTAAAGAAACAATTGAGATTACGCCTCCGGAGCTTGTCGGTGATATCTTAAAAAACGGCGTTCATCTTTGTGGCGGAGGTAGTTTACTGCGGGGCATTGACCAATTAATTGAAAGGGAAATTGCGGTAAAAGCGAATGTTATTGAAGATGCCCTAACTTGCGTAGTAAGAGGGACCGGCGTTATTTCAGAAAATATCCCGCAACATTCTAGATTTTTCGCTAATAATTTAAAACCTAGGGAGATAAATATTTAACATGGGTGGCGTACCAACAAAACATCATACTCATTCAAAAACTGGCAGACGCAGGTCTCATTTAGCTTTGAAGCCGTCAGGGGTTTTTGTCTGTTCGAATTGCGGTTTTCCTATTTTGCCCCATAAAATTTGCGGAAATTGTGGAAATTACAAAGGAAAAATTGTCAAAAAGCCCAGATTGAAAGTTAAAAAATAAAATGGCTACTCGTCATTTATCTCGTTCAATAGTTTTGCAGTCATTATACGAATGGGATTTTTACAATCGGAAAATTGATTTGGCAAAAATTATTGAGCGGAATTTACAAGAATTTGGTCCGGGCATAGACGAGCCGGAATTTGTTTGGCGAATAGCTAATGGTGTAATTAAAAATTTTGACCATTTAAATAAAATTATAGAGAAAGCGGCGCCGGAGTGGCCGATAGCTCAAATTTCTGCCATTGACCGGAATGTTTTAAGAATCGGCTTATATGAATTATTATATTCCGACCAAAATGAAGTGCCATCAAAAGTGGCGATTAACGAAGCGATTGAGTTGGCAAAAAATTACGGCGGGCCAAATTCAGGAAAATTTATTAACGGAGTAATGGGCACGGTATATAAAGAATTAAATAATAAAAATGAAGGAAACTAAATCAAAAGAAAAAAAAGAACGCGCTTTGGGAATGAAGCTCTTTTTAAAAGGGGAGCGTTGTAATTCGCCAAAATGCGCTATGGTTAGGCGTCCAAACCGGCCGGGTATGCACGGCGGAAAACGTCGAAGAGCTTTATCAGAATACGGTCAACAGCTTTTGGAAAAACAAAGAATAAAAGTAACTTATGGTTTGCGAGAAGCGCAAATGCTTAAGATTGTTAAGGCTGCGATGGAAAAAACCGGCGCGATAAGCGATACTATTGTTAGTGAGCTCGAAAGACAGTTATTCAATGTAATTTTTCGATTAGGTCTGACTTCTTCAAGAATAATTGCGAGACAATTAATCAACCATGGTCATTTTTTGGTTAACGCTAAAAAAATAAGTAGCCCATCTTACGCTGTGAAGGTTAATGATATTATTTCTATAAAACCCTCATCTTCAACGCTATTGATTTTTCAAGATTTATCGAATAAAATTAAAAAATACGACCCGCCAGAATGGTTGGTTTTGGATAGGGACAAAATTGAAGGACGAATGCTCTCATTGCCGACAGATACAGAAATGCCATTTGATATTGGTTTGGTCGTTGATTACTATAGCAAGTAAAATCAAAGTAAAATTTGACTTCTGGTTTCTAAATGTGATATTATTTACCATATGGCTATCATAGCTCTTCCAAAAAAAATAAGAGCAGTTGACGATTTTGAAGTAAAAGGAGAGAAATTTGTAATTCTTAAAAAAGCTTTTTATGAAGAGCTTTTGCGTTTTTCAAAAATAAAAAAACTTGACCAAGGTCTTAAGAAAGCCCTTGAAGACGTAAAAACAGGTAGAATTTTAGGGCCATTTGAAAGCGTGAATGAATTTAAAAGAGCAATCAGAAAGTGTTAATTGCTAATTTCATGAAGATTTATTCTACCGAATGTTTTGTCAAGAAATATAAAAATCTTCCCCAGCATCTTCAGAAAAGAACAGATAAATCATTAAACTTTCTCTTAAAAAATCTTCTTCATCCATCGTTAAGAGCAAAGAAATATGACGAAACTCGGGGAATATGGCAAGCGCGAATAGACCAAAAATACAGATTTTATTTTCTTATTGAAAAAGACAATTATATTCTTCTTGATATTAAACGTCATAAATAAATTTTAATTAAATATATGAATTTGCAAAATTAAAAAGGTATAGCGCCAATTATTATGATTTTGATAGTAGTTGGAGTTTTAGCGGTGGCTGGCGGGATTTACTGGTGGCAAAAATATGCGATTAATTCTTTAATTCTTGGTAGAAAAGATTATCTTCCCAGTATAGATCAGGAAGAATGTAAAACATTAACAGAAATTATGTGCGCTAATGGGTACGTGTCATTTTCCGACAATTTAGGCTGCGGTTGCAAAAAAGAAGGAATCCTTTCCACCTTCAAATTTATCCCTCGCTAAACGCTCGGGACAAGTTAAATAATTTTTAATTATCAACAAATATGGAATGGCTACAATTAAGTGAAGCGATAAAAATTAAAAAAGTTTCTGAAACCCAAAAAGAGGGTCTATTTGAAGTTGAAGGACTTTATACTGGTTATGGATTGACCGTAGGCAATGCTTTGCGTAGGGTGCTTCTTTCTTCGCTAACCGGAGCCGCTATTACCAGTATAAAAATTAAGGGAGCAGAACACGAATTTTCCACTATTCCTGGAATTTTGGAGGATGTGGTGGAGATAACCTTGAATCTTAAAAGAGTTCGCTTTAAATTTTACGCTGAGGAGCCGCAAATTTTGACATTAAAAGTGAAAGGAGAGAAAAAAGTCACGGCCGGAGATATTAAAGCCAACGCTCAAGTAGAAGTTGTTAATCCAGACAGTCATATTGCGACTATAACAAATAAAAATACTGAGCTCGATATGGAAATAATAGTGGAAAAAGGTGCGGGCTATGTGCCGGTGGAAGCGCGCAAAATTGAAAAATTACCCATTAAAACAATTGCTATTGACGCGTTTTTTTCTCCGGTAGTTAAGGTTAATTTTGATGTTGAAAATATGAGAGTTGGTGAACGTACTGATTTTAATCGCTTAAAAATTATAATTGAAACCGATGGCACCGTTTCTCCTTCTCGGGCGTTACATAAGGCCTGTAATATTTTAAAAGATCACTTTGAAAAAATTGGAGCTGTTGAAATAATAGAAGAGGAAAAAATGGAAGAAGCCATTGAAGTTAAAGAAAAAAAAGAAAGAAAGAAAAAAAAGAAATAATATGAAGCATCTTCAACGTGGCCGTAAATTTCATCGCAAAAAAGGGCAAAGAACAGCCCTTTTTAATAGTTTAATAAATAATTTAATTTTGCGGGAAAAAATAGAGACAACAGAGGCAAAAGCTAAAGAGATTAAACCCAAAATAGAAAAGTTAATCACGCTTGGCAAAAAACAAAATTTAGCAACTTTTAGATTATTGCAGAGTCGTATCCATAATAAAAAAGCCGTTCAAAAAATTTATTTCACTTTGGCGCAAAAATATCAAAATCGTCAAGGCGGATACATAAGAATTATCAAAAGTGCTAAACAAAGGATAAAAGATGGCGCGAAAATGGCGCTGATAGAGTTTGTTCAACTAACTTAAAGGTCTTGACATTTATTGTATAAAAATATAAACTTAAAAAGTCGTAAAAATAACGCGATACTAATATACTAATTCATACTAATTATACCAATGGTATTCGTATCATTAGTATCCATTCGTATATTGGCATCGATTAAGCGAAACGATTATGGCTGAAAAAGCAAAATTCGAAAGAACTAAGCCGCATGTAAATGTTGGCACTATTGGCCATGTTGACCACGGTAAAACAACGCTCACCGCGGCGATTATGCATATTCTTAAATTAAAAGGTCTTATTGAAAAAGAAGAAAGCGTTGATCAGATTGATAACTCGCCCGAGGAAAAAGCTCGAGGTATTACAATTGCCTTGCATCACTCGGAATATCAGTCAGAGAAGCGGCACTATGCCCACATTGATGCTCCGGGTCACGCTGATTACATTAAAAATATGATAACCGGCGCCGCTCAAATGGACGGCGCGGTTTTGGTTGTTTCAGCAACTGACGGTCCTATGCCTCAAACCAGAGAACATATTCTTTTGGCTTACCAGGTTGGCGTGCCGGCAATCATTGTTTTTCTTAATAAAACAGACCAAGTTGATGATCCAGAATTGATTAATCTTGTTGAAGGCGAAATTCGGGAACTTTTGAAAAAGTATAATTTCCCTGGAGATGAAACTCCGATAATTAAAGGTTCGGCTTTGAAGGCATTGGAGGCAAAATCAGCCGATGATGAAGCAGCTAAACCGATTTTGGAACTGGTTAAAGCTCTTGATGATTATATTCCAGAGCCGCAAAGAGATATTGATAAGCCGTTTTTGATGCCAATTGAAGACATATTCTCTATTGAAGGTAGAGGAACAGTGGTTACTGGCCGAGTAGAACGTGGAGTAATTAAGATTAACGAAGAAATAGAAATTATTGGTTTGAAACCGACCCAGAAAACTGTTATTACCGGCATTGAAATGTTTAATAAACTTCTTGATGAAGGTCGAGCCGGCGATAATGTCGGTATTCTGCTCCGCGGTCTTAAAAAAGAAGATGTTGAAAGAGGGCAAGTTATTGCTAAGCCCGGTAGTGTTACTCCGCATACAGATTTTGAAGCAGAAGTTTATGTTTTGAGCAAAGAGGAAGGCGGCAGGCACACTCCATTCTTTAAGGGTTATAAGCCGCAATTTTATATTCGCACCACTGATGTGACTGGCGAGCTTATTTTGCCAGAAGGCATTGAAATGGTAATGCCCGGCGATACTGTTAATAATTTAACAATTAAATTAATAGCGCCAGTGGCTTTGGAAGAAAAACAAAGATTTGCTATTCGGGAAGGCGGAAAAACTGTGGGCGCTGGAGTAGTAACCAAAATCTTTAAGTAAATTTAAAACAAATGGCAAAGAAAGAGGTCGAGCAACAGACAAAGTTGCGGCTGAGAATTAAGTCTTATGACCATAAACTGATTGACAATTCCTCTCGTCAGATTATTGATATTGCTCTAAGAAACGGCGCTGAAGTTATTGGCCCTATTCCTTTGCCTACAGAATACAGGCGTTATACGGTTAATCGTTCAACTTTTGTTCACAAAGATTCGCGGGAGCAATTTGAACTGCGGGTGCATAAAAGATTAATTGATATCTTAAATCCGAGTCCGAAAATTGTTGAGGCGCTTTCCAATCTAAATCTGCCGGCGGGGGTGGATATTGAGATTAAGATGGTGTGAGTCAGAAAACTTTCTTTTCTCACAGAAAATTCTTTCACAGAAAAATTTCTTTTCTCCTCAACCCGCTTCGCCCGCCCCAGCGTGGCGGGCTCGCTTGTTC
>CAYIWD010000013.1:0-19435 GCA_964367055.1 uncultured Candidatus Saccharibacteria bacterium | reverse complement strand
ATACGAATTAGTCGCCGAGCGAAGCGAGGCGAACCAAAACTCTTTGACTTTTCCTACGTGGTGCGCAGGGAGGGATTCGAACCCCCGTAGCCCGAAGGGCGTCAGATTTACAGTCTGATGCAATTGGCCGCTCTGCCACCTGCGCTACAATTAACTCCGCTCTTCATCTTTATTATTTTTAATTGTCTCGGCTGTTTCGGTTTTATTTTCAAACAAACTTGGTTTTTCCTCGCCATTTTTTTGGCCATTGCCATTCATTTTATATTTTTTAACTTTGTCTAAATAACTATTCGTGAAATTGTCTAATTTCATTAAAATAAGCTTAAGTTTCCTTAATAATTTTTCCACAAAATTATTAAAGACGACATCGAACTTTTCCACCCGCAAATAAGAAAACAGACGATCAAATTTACTTCTTGGACTGATAATATTTTCAGTTATTTCATCACCAACTTTCGGCACTGTCCGAGCAATTAAATAAATCATTGTCCCCAAACTCAGCATTATAAATATTTGAAGGATAAAATTATACATAACTTCTCTTTTAAATTTCGTATCGGCAAAATCTTTCTATCTTGGTATTTTCTCCTAACTTCGCAATCGCTCGTTTGATTATGTCTTCCACTTTTATCGTTTCATCTTTAACATAATTTTGGTTCAATAAATCTTCAACGCTAAGCGGATCCATCGCCGCAATCTGCATAACTAAATCATGGGCTAATTCCTTAAATTCTTTTGAACGAGCGACAAAATCAGTTTCACATCGCAGTTCCAGTAAAACCCCCACTCTTTCATTATGGATATATGATTCCAAAAATCCAGCGCCGGTGGCTCTTTCACTCTTCTTTTGAGCTAAAATTTCGCCAGCTTCGTGGATAATAGAAACAGCTTTATCAAAATCGCCTTTGGCGCCCTCCAGCGCTCTTTTGCATTCCATTACGCCCGCGCCGGTTAATTCGCGAAGTTTTTGAATATCTTCTTTCATAAGACCGGAGAATTCAATTTTTCAATTATTTTATTAATCATCCAATCAATACTCATTTTCGCATGGTCATTAACGGGAATCGGCCAGTCAATTAAATCCGGGTTATCATCGCTGTCTAAAATCGCCATTACTGGAATTTTTACTCTTTTTGCTTCATGAATGGCGGTGGTGTGCCCTTTAAGCGACGGGTCAATGACAAAAATGATATCTGGCAATCTTAATAAATTTTCCAAGCCAGTAAACATTTTTTTCATCCGAAAAATATTGCGATTAATCATCACTCGTTCTTTTTTGGTATATTTATCAAACTCCCCTTTTTCTAAATCGCTTTGGATTTTTTTAAAATACTCAAGCCGCCCACTTATGACTTTAAAATTAGTCAAAAGTCCGCCAATCCAACGCTCATTGATACAAGAAAAATTAAATTTCTTTGCCAAATTTTCAACCGCTTCTTTCGCCGCTGGCTGGGTCGCCACAAGTAAAATAGATTTCCCCTCTTTCACCTGATTTTTTAGAAATTTAGTTGAGTTATCTAAAGCCGAAAGTGTCTGGACCAAATCAATTATTTCAATCCCATTTCGGTTAGCGTAAATATACCGCTTGAACTTAGGGTTAGTTTTAGATTTTTTGTGGCCATACATTAATCCGGCTTTCATCATTTCCCGAATGATTTCTAAATTTTCCGCCGGCACATCTTCGGGAATCAAATCATCCTTTTCTTCAATATTAGACTGCTCGTTAATAGTTTGTTCTTCCATATCCAGTAACATTACTTCGACTTAACCCAGTAACTCAACTAGTCGGGTTACTGGGTAGACGAGATTTTATTTGATAATCTTGTTAAATTTTACCCAGCACACTACCTAGACATTGTTTTTAACAAAAAACAATGTCATCGAAGTAATGTTACTAGGCATAACAAATAGCCCGCTGGGCTTACCCATAAGTATATTATAACATAAGTAATTGTCAATTAAACTCAAATAAACTCAAATAATCATTTTATTTTACTTTTCCGCCACTGGCTGATTTTTTCATGGTTGCCCGAAAGAAGCACTTTTGGCACTTTATACTTTTTGCCCTTATAAACAATTATTTCTGGCCGGGTGTAATGCGGATATTCAACGCCTTTTACGCCTTTCTTTGCTTCGCTTTGAATAATTGAATTAAAATAAGATTCTTCCGTAAGCGATTCGAAGTTAATTGTGCCGGGAATAAGACGGCTAACAGCTGAAATAACAATCATTGCCGCAACATCGCCGTCAGTTAAGACATAAGGGCCAATGGATAATTCTTCAATTTCCAATTTCCAATTTCCAATTATCTTTTTTACTCTTTCATCAATGCCTTCGTAGCGGCCGCTAATAAAAATTAAATTTTTATATTTTTTTGCTAAGTCATAAGCCATTTTTTGATTAAAAAATTTGCCCTTGGCGGAAAAAAGAATAACTTTTGAGTTGCCTTTTATATTTTTTCTAATTTTATCAACTGCTTTAACAATCGGCTCAGCCATCATTACCATTCCCGCTCCCCCGCCATAAGGCTTATCATCAACCCGCCCGAACGACTGTCGTCGTTCAGTCGGGCGGGCTTTTTTATGTTTAGCAAAATCACGTAAATTATGCGTTTTAATTTGGATTATTTTTTTGTCTTGGCTGCGCTTCAAAATGGACTCGTTTAAGTAAGAGTCAAAAATTTTGGGGAAAATTGTTATAATATCGAATCGCATGATTATATTATAAACCAAAAACCCCGCCTTTGAAAAGGCGGGGTTTTTGAATCAAATTTAAAGTTTAAAGGTTCAAATCATCAACTGCTCTGTCAATGTCGTTTCTTGGGCCTCTGGTTGAACCATCGGGCTCAAGAATCTTGAGATTCACTCTAGCATTATTTTTAATGCCGACAATTCGCAGTAGCGACCTTATAGCTTGAGCAGTCGAGCCCTTCCTACCAACGACTTGACCCATATCCAATGGATTCACTTTCAAGGTAAGAAGAACTCCCATCTCGTCTACCTTGCGGTCAACCTTAACATCTTCCGGATGATCCACAATGGACTTAACGAGAAAATCTAGAAATTGCTCATCTCTTGCGTTTGCGTCCATACTTTTATTTTCTTTCTTAATCGACCTTTGCTAATTACTAACTATAATAGCAAATTGTATCTTATGTGTCAATTTATACTTTTGTCGCTTCTCCAGGGTTTTCCTTTTTTGATAATTTCTTTTTCTTGTGAACCGCAATTTTAGCGGCCTTAATCAAGCCGTTTTTAACCAATAAATTATGAACTGTGTCAGTCGGTTGAGCTCCGACTTTTAGCCAATATTCAATTCTTTCTTTATTGAGATTAATTTCATCGCTTTTTGGATTCAAAAATCCGAGGTCTTCAACATAACGGCCGTTTAATTTTGACCGTTTTTCCAAAACAACCACCCGAAATGATGCCTGATTTTTTTTACCGATTCTTTTTAGTTTAATGGTTAACATAAGTAGAAATATAATAAACTATAATTAGATAAAAATCAATATCTATACTGTTTCATGCTTCAAGCTTCAGGGATAATATTTTCGAAGTTCCCTCTTCTCCCAGTGTGACTCCATATAAAATATCAGCCGCTTCCATTAAAGCTCGATTGTGGGTAACGATGATAAACTGGGTTTTTCTGGAGAATTCTTTTATTAGATCAGCGAATCTTTTGGAATTGCTTTCGTCTAAAGCCGCGTCAGTTTCATCTAAAACTAAAAATGGCGGGGGGCTTATAGAAATTAAAGCAAAAAGAGCGGCAATAGAAACTAAACTTTTTTCCCCACCGGAAAGCATTTCTAAGCTAGAGACTCTTTTTTTAGGTAAATTTAAATCAATCTCTACGCCGGATTTAATTTCTTTTTCTTCATCTTTTTCATTTTGGTTTTCCTCGCTATTTTCGCCATTATCTTTAATTCTTAATTCGTAGTTTTTAATTTTCAACTTTGCCGCACCTCCCTTAAACATTAATCGGAAAAACTTGCCGAATTCTTCATTAATTAAACGCAAGGAATCGTTAAATTCGCAGTGGATCTTTTCGTTTAATTCATAAATCATATTTTTTAAATCAATAATGGCTTTATTTAAATCTTCTGATTGATTGCTAAGGAAATTATAATGGGTTTCGGTTTCTTCAGCCTCTTTTACTAATAAAGCGTCAATTTCGCCGATAGCGGAAAGTTCTGAGCGTAATTTAAAAATTTTACGCTCCGTCTCTAGTTCATTAAAAGATTGGCCAATTGAAGAATCGGCATATTCATTAATATTAAAATTTTTTATCGTTTTTCCAATTTGCCGTAATTGATTTTCTAAATCATCAAATTTAAAATTCAATTTTTCTTTTTCAATAATAATTTTATTTTTATGCTCGTCTAAAACAGCCAGTTCTTTTCTTTTTAATTCTGCTAATTCAAATGTTTTCTGAAAATTTTTGTTAAATTCTTCAAGATTTCCCGTTATTTCTGTTTCCCGATTTTCCAATTCTTTCAGTTCTTTTTCCAAACTTTCAAATCTTTTCGATAAATCGTTTTTCGATATTTCTAATTCCGCCACCTCTTCCAATTTTAAATTTTTATTTTTTTTCGGCTGTAAAAATCCGGTGATTTTTTCAATTAATTGCTTTACAATATCTTTTAATTTTTCTAAATCAGAATGAGTTAAACATTCTTCAAGGGTTTGTCTGGCATTATATATAAGACCAAGCAAATCTTCATTTTCAAAATTACTAACACCATCATTTTTATTCACAGCCATAATTTCCAGTTTGGCTTCTAAACGGCCAAGTTCCTTTTCAATCTGCGAACGTTGACTTAACAATTCCTGTTGTTTGCCTTTAATCTTTTTAATTTCTGAATATTCTTTTGTTTGTGACTCGATTTTTTTTAATTCTGATTCTAAAATATCCAATTCTTTAAGCTTTTCACTAGTTTGTTTATTTAACAAAAGTAAAGTTGGTTCAATTTCCTTCTCGCTACTTTTAATTTCATGCAATTTATAAGAAAAATAAGATGTCTCAAGATTATCTAATTCTTTCTGGATATCAACTCTTTTTGACCATTTATTTGTTTGACGCTTAAGCATGCGTAATCTCGGGATAACCTCTGAAATCATCGCCTTAACTTTCTCTAAGTTAAAAAAAGTGAGTTTTAATTTCTTTTCTGCTTCAATTTTTTTGAGCTGATATTCACGCAAGCCCAAAATTTCTTCAATCATTATCCTCCGTTCTTCGGCTGTCGCTCTGACAAATAAATCGCTGTCTCCTTGGCTAATAATCGTCATCCCCTTAGTCCCTAACCGCGAACGGCTGAAAAAATCAATAATATCTTTGAGCCGCACTTCAGATTTATTCAGAAAGTATTGAGAAACGCCGTCTCTGCCAACTCGCCTTGAAATCGCGACCTCCTTAAAATCAATCGGAAAAAAACCGGAATTATTGTCAAAATACAAAGCAGCCTGCGCCATACTCAATCGTGATTTTTTTGGCGTGCCGTTAAAAATTAAATCCTCGGCCTTGGCGCTCCGTAAGTTTTTCGCCTCGCGTTCGCCTAAAAGCCAGCGAATAGCATCAATCACATTCGATTTACCCGCGCCGTTAGGTCCGACAATCGCTGTGATGCCAGAGGGAAATTCTAAAATCGTTTTTGAGGCAAAAGATTTGAAACCGTTAAGTTCTAATGATTTGAGAAACATGCCAAATTTATACCAAATCCTTTAACGCGTTTTTCGCCGCTTCAATTTCAGCTTCCTGTTTTGAGTAGCCATCTCCTTCGGCTATTAATTTATCTCCGAAATAAACTCCAATACGGAATATTTTTTTATGGTCAGGTCCCCATTCTTCTAAAACAGAGTAAGTCGGCGTCACTTTTAATTTTTCCTGAGCGATTTCCTGAAGATGACTTTTAGGGTCTCTGTAGAGACCAGATTCAAGAATTTTATCCACATAAGCGCCAATAATAAATTGCCTAATTATTTTTTTTACCTCGTCATAACCGCTGTCCAAATAAATCGCGCCAATTAAAGCTTCCATCGCGTTAGCTAAAATAACTTCTCTAGCTCTACCTGTATCCTTGGCTTCCCCCCGAGAAAGCAAAATAAAATTATCCAAACCTAAATCCCGCCCTATTTTAGCGATTATTTGATAATTAACCAAAGCCGCCCTTAAACTTGTTAATTGCCCCTCTGGATATTGAGGAAAGCGATGAAAAAGATTTTCGGTGGAAACTAATTCCAAAACAGCATCGCCTAAAAATTCCAAACGTTCATTATGGGGCGTAGCCCAAGAAGGATTTTCATTAAGATAAGAGCGGTGCGTGAGAGCCTCTTTAAGAAGGTCTTTATTTTTAAATTGAATACCGAGCTTTTGCTCTAAATTATTGAGATCTGAATTCACAATTTTTCATGAAACATGAAACCCGAAACACAAACAAAAATGTTTTATGTTTCAAGTTCCAAGTTTCATGACATTATACCCTTCTAACTTTCGGCGGCCTTGGACCGTTATGCGGAATAGGCGTTACATCTTTAATTGATAAGATGTTAAATCCTTGATTAGCCAATGATCTGATAGCGGAATCTCTGCCCGCGCCAACGCCTTTAACAATGACGTCAATATTTGACACACCTAATTTTTTTAATTTTTCGCTGATAACTGATACAACTTTAGAAGCGGCAAAAGGAGTGGCTTTTTTTGGTCCGGAAAATCCTAATGAGCCGGCCGAAGCCCAAGAGATTACATTGCCTTCCTTATCACTAGCTGTAAGAAGCGTATTGTTATAGGTGGCGTTAACATAAACTCTGCCAGTTTCCATTTTTCTGGAGCCAACTTGTTTTTTGGAAACCGCTTTTTTGGCCGCATTTTCTACTTTATCGGTTTCTTTTAATAATTCTTCTTCGGTTTTTTTAATGATTTTTTTCTTACCCATGTTTGTCGAGCCACTAGCCATTAGGGCGTTAGCCACTAGTTTTAATCACTAACGGCTAGTCGCTAGTGGCTAATCACTAACGTCTACTTTAACTCCGTTTTCCTCTTTCCGCTGCCGACTGTTTTTCTAACATTGCCCCGAACGGTCCGAGAATTAGTTTTGGTTCGTTGACCTCTTACTGGCAATCTTCTTGAATGCCTAATTCCCCGGTACGACTGAATTTCTTTGAGCCGCGAAATATTTTGTCTTATCATTTGCCGCAATTCCCCTTCGATTTTATAATTTTTTTCAATTACTTCTCTTAACCGGCTAACCTCTTCGGCTGTCAAATCCTTAGTCCTTTTATCAAAATTAATTTTGGCGGACTTCAAAATTTGAATCGCCGATGGCTGGCCAATACCGTAAATATAAGTAAGCGCTATCTCAATGCGTTTATTATCGGGAATATTTATGCCAATGAGTCGCATACGCTTCGCTTAATGTAATGCTAATATACTAATTCATACTAATTATACGAATAAATACGAATTCGTTATTATTAGTATCATTAGCACGTATTTGTATATTGGTATTACGTTTTTATCCTTGACGCTGTTTATGTTTTGGACTTTTTTTGCAAATAACATAAATTTTGCCTTTTCTTCGGACAATTTTACAGCTTTTGCAAATTGTTTTTATTGATGATCTAACTTTCATAATCGTCTAACAATTCTGCCTCTTTTTTTGTCCTCGCTTAATTCCACGAGCACACGGTCTCCGGGCAAAATCTTAATAAAATACATTCTCATTTTTCCCGAAGGATAAGCGAGAATGTCCTCATTTCCTGAAATTTGAACCTTAAAATTAGCAGAAGGCAATGCTTCAATAATAATCCCCTCCACTGGTTTCGGTTTATTCTTGTCGGGCATTTAGAGAAATATTAATTGATTCAAAAAATAAAGTCAACTTGTTGCTCGCCGATATTTCTCTCCTCAACCCGCTTCGCTCGCCCAGCGTGCTCGCTCGCTTGTTCCTCGGCTCGCTCCTCCCCGACCACGGGTCGGGGAGACCATGCCCGCTCGCCCCGTAACTCAACTCAGTTGAGTTTACGGGGCTCGCCTGCGCAGGTTTCGGAGAAAAACATCGGCTCGCTTTTTTTAAAAAAATAAGCGGCACGATGAAAATTGTGCCGCTAGGCTTATTCTTTAATCAACTCACTTTCTTGATATCGTTTCAGACGTCGCCGAGAAACAATCCCTGATAACGGTGCCAAAATAGGTCAGTGAGATTGTCTGGCTTTTGCCAAATACGCTCGCGCCCTTGAAAATTATCAAAGTCCCACCTGTAAGATGGCATCTGAGGAAAATTCTCATAGACAAGACCATTTTCATAATTCTCCTCGAACCTTGCAGGGCCACGACCACCATTGAATCGTTTGGCTGTGTAAGCGGTGTAAATAGACCTTTTCAGATGGGCCAAAACTGTTTTGTCATCACCCTTGCACCAACCATGATATTGCATAATCCATGCCGGGGCGCCATTAACGTAAATCAAAGTTTGGCCGCCGCTCCACTCGCCGTTAACTACATAAACATCGCGATAGTAAAGTTCGTCCTTCGCATATCTAAACATCTTCGCACCGGCCAATTCAGGGAAAGATTCCGCTTTTTTGCCGCTCGCATAGGTTTCTACGGCAGCCTCAAGAAAAAAATCCGAAAGTCGTTTCACGTCATATTTGGTCATAGCCGTTCTCCTTTCTTTAGTTTTTATGTTCTAGCCGGATATTATCACAATTTATCAAAATCTGTCAAATTTTTCGAAACTTCATATCTAAATAAAATAACGACTTACGATGTCGCTATATTTATCGGGTGTTGTGCTATAGCACAACACTATGCTATAGCATAGTGGCTAGATGATAAAAAAGTACAATTGATTATACTTTTTTATTTTTATATTTTCTAAATCTTTTCTGTAGTCAGCCCGTTGGAGCGAAGCTAAAAATTACCGAAGCGAGGAGGAAGAAGCGGGGAAATTGCGCTGTCTGAATCCCGAGCCGCAGCGAGGTTGAGTTCGCTATTTTCCGTCGCTTCTGACAACTGAGAGAGGATAATTTATCTGAGTGGAAACTCGCTGGCGAGAAAAGATTTAGAAATCACCTATTCCACCTCAATCTTCACCCTGCTTAAATCTCCAGGCACGTTTTTCACCCAGAACGGCCAGAAAGAAATTGTGGTTTTATTAATATTGGAAAAAGAAGAAATTATTGATTTTAATTCATTCGCGCTTTTGCCTAAGATTTTCTGTGTGAAACTATCAATATCTATCGGCTCTTCAAAAACGCTTTTGAAATTAATTGCGAAAGAAATCTGGCCCTTATTAAAATCAGCCCTGCCAGCGCCGTATTCCGCATCATAACTTTTTATTCTGAAAGTTTCGCCTAAACTACTTTGACCGATGTTTTCCATAAAATCTTTTAAATCAGATTCTTTAAAACCAATAGCCGAAGATTGTCCTTCTAAGAAAATCGTAAAGTTCCCCTTTTCATCAACAGTATTATTAATTTGCTCTTTTGTAATAATAAATTGTCTGGCTCCGTCGATAATCTTAAATTCAGGAGGTAGCTGAAGCGATAAAGATGATTCTGTGTAGTCTTTAAAATTACTTTCGGCAGTTTGCTTGGCTTTTTTAATATCATCATCAGTTGGATATGGCCTCTCGCCAATAAAACCGCCTGTCATTGGCTCGCTTGAAACACCGTAAAATCCTTGATATTTTGCTGACCCTTCAAAGCCGGGTATTGTAAAACGACTAACTGGACCAATATTATAATTAACGCCTGGCTTATCAGCTATTACTATTGCTTCAATACCTGAAGGCGTAATTTTACCTTCAACAATTTTTGCCGCTGGCACTGTTAGTTTTTGAACTAAACGGAAAATTTTACCATCAGACGTCGCAAATCTGGTGCTAGCTACTAAAACTTGAGGGCTGGAGCTATAAGCGTTATAAACAGTAATTTTACCGCCGGCCTTGTCTTCAACTGATTTTTTAGCGCTGGCTGGAAAAGACAGATTAAAATTCTTTTTTATAGAAAAAACTTCGGCTGGAATTTGTTTTTGCGCAGTATTAATTTTAGCGATATTTTTATTAGCTATCACAGAATCAACATAATTCCATTCAGTTTTTTTAGTAACAATTTTGATTTCAGCTTTTGCCAAGAAATTATTAGCCAAATAAAACCCGGCTGCCGCTAAAATTAATATTAACCCGAATAAAATATAAGCAATCTTCTTCCACCTTTTTAATTTAAAACTTTTCTCTTTTTTATGCTTCTCTTCATTCTTAAAATTAAATTCCTCCTTTTTTTCAAATTGTTCAATTTCTTTCTCTAAATCTTTTAATTTTTTTGGTTCTGGTTTGGGAATCGGCTCATATTTTTTAACCACTGGCACTGGTCGCGTCCGCCGGTTAATATCAAGCATTTTCTTTTTAATAAGTTTTTCTGCCATAGTAAGATTATACCACAATTACCAAAATATTCCTATATTTTCCCCCTAATTCGACGTAAACCCGCACCCAATGATTCTTCTTTAATAATCTGAAACTTACCTATTTCTGATGTTTTTTCCACGTGTGGTCCAGCGCAAAACTCCGCACTGATATATCCCGAAGCATCATTGGGGTCGCCTCCAATGAAATAAACCCTAACAATTTCTGGATATTTTTCTTTAAAAAAATGAAGGGCGCCGATTTTTTCCGCTTCTTCTTTGGGCATTTCTTTAAAATAAACAGGTAAATTATCCTTGATTTTCTCGTTGACTAAATTTTCCATTTTTTTAATTTCTTCCGGCGTTAATTTTCGATTAAAAGAAAAGTCAAAACGCAACCTATCAGAATTAATATCCGAACCCATTTGTTTAACTTCGCTGCCAAAAACTTCCCGCAAAGCGAGATGCAGTAAATGCGTGGCGGTATGAAGCCTAATAACTTTGACATCTTTACTATCTAAAGATAAGCCGTGCCCGCCAAATTTTTTCTCTTGCCCAGCGCGAGAAACTTGCTGATGTTTTTTAAATTCCTCATCAAAATCATGTTTTTTTAAATTTTTTATCGCACTAATCGGCGCTAATTCTTGAATTAATTCAAATGGCAAGCCGAAGCTTTCATAAAGAAGAAAAGCTTCTTTGGCGGTAATTTCTTTAAGTTGTTCTATTTTTTTTATTCCTTTCCCGATTGCCTCCTGAAACTTAACTTTTTCATCTTCTAAAACACCTAAAATTATTTTGGTTTCTTTAACCTCAGGATAAATTCCAGCGAATTTATCTTTGATAATTTCCACAGCCGACGGAAATAGATCTGCGTGAATATCATATTTAACAGTATAAGCCATAATCCGACGAAGCAGTCGCCGTAAAATATAACCAGCTTCTTTATTTAATGGTCTAATATCGTTAGCAATAAGAAAAATAGAAGCCCGGAGATGGTCAGCTAAAATTCTAACTAAGCGGTCGTTTAATTCCGGAGCTAATTCATTAATTTTATCTATAAGCGGTCGAAATACATCTGTTTCAAAAATATTATCTACTCCACTTATAACAGCCGTTAATCTTTCAAGACCCATGCCGGTATCCACTCCGGGATTTTCTAAGGGCCTGTAATTGCCATCTTTTTCTTTAAAAAATTCATTAAAAACAATATTCCATATTTCAATATTATCTACATAAATTTCGCTGCACGGTCCGCAAGGTCCACTTTCGCCAGTTGGTCCCCAAAAATTATCTTCTCTATTGCCTAAAATAATCTTTTCTTTTGGAATGCCGATTTCTTCATGCCAAATTTTATATGACTTTTCATCAAAAGGCGCCTCATCATCTCCTTTAAACACGGAAACATTAATGCGATTAGTACTTATGCCTAAAATTTGAGTAATAAATTCAAATCCCCAGTGAAGAGCAGCGCGTTTAAAATAACCACTGACGCTTTTGCTAATAAGTTCATCCACGCCCACTGGCCCAAAGGAAAAATTACCGAGCATCTCAAAAAAAGTCATATGAGTCTTATCACCAACGCTTTCAATATCGCTGCTTCTGAAACATTTTTGGATAGATACGGTTCTTTGCGAGCCAAAATCATTTAAGGCATTAAGTTCGGAGGTATAATATTTTTTAAACTGCTGCATACCGGCGGTTGTAAGTAATACCGACGGGTCATCAGGAATAAGAGACGAAGAAAAAACAACCGCGTGTTGTTTTTTCTTGAAAAACTCTAAAAAGGATTGACGAATTTCTTCTGAAGACATCTATTTAATTTTATTATTGAGCTGTGGAAGTAGCAATAGTGGAGGTAGCAGTAGTGATAATAGTAGAAGTAGCGATGGTAGAAGTGGTGTTAGAATTTAAAATTATTGTTGTAGTAATAACCGGCTGTATTGTATTAATTATTTCATTAATTTTTTCCTGCCCAGCTTCCAATTTATTTTCTAAATCAATATCATTTTCAAATTTATTTTTTAAATTATCAAAAAGCTCTTGATGTCTAATTGAAGTATCAACTACGTTATTGATTAATTTATCAATATTGGGATTTTGGCTGGTTGTCGTCACTTTTTGTAATTGCATTTTTAGTTGCTCCATATTTTCTTCATAATTATCCACTGCCTTAGTAATGGCTTGAAAATTTTTAGGAGCGACTTCTTTCATTTTTTTAATTTCCGCCGCACGTTCATTAGCGTATTGCAATTCCAATTCCACTTTCTTAATTGGATTAAAAGTGAAAAATTTTGTCAGCGTCCTTTGCCATTCTTTAAGGAAATAAAAAGGGCTTGAGGGAAGCATACCGGGATTTTTTATCCCCAAATCATCAGTTGTGACCTTGCTTTGGGCTGCTGCCGTAAGCGTTATCAGCCAATAACCTATGATTATTAGCGATAAAAACACTAATATTTTATTCATAATTCTATATTAGCATAATTGGCCATTATTATCAACAAATGTCATCAACAGCCATTAGTATTCCTCTAATGCCTTAGCTTTCTGATGAGCTTTTATTTTTGTTAATGCCTTAGCTTCAATTTGACGAATTCTTTCGCGCGTAACGCTGAATTTCTTGCCTACTTCTTCAAGCGTATGGGTAATGCCGTCTTCTAAACCGAAACGGAGTTTTAAAATTTCCTGTTCTCGAGGAACTAAGTCAACTAAAATTTCTTTGATTTTATTTTTTAGTAATGATTGAGCCGCTAATTGAGATGGAGTTAAACTTTTTTCATCGCTGATAAATTCCGAAAGCATAGAATCTTCATCGTCTTCGCCGACTGGCGCTTCAAGTGAAAGAACTTCTTGGGAAATTTTTTGAACGTGTCGTACTTTTTCTACTTCGGTCCCTAATTCAATAGCAATTTCTTCAACCAATGGTTCTCTGCCTAATTCCTGGGCTAATTTTCTTTTTGTCTGGGTATATTTTGAAATGGTTTCAACCATATGAACCGGAATGCGAATGGTTCGTGATTGGTCGGCCAAAGCCCGGGTAATAGCTTGTCTAATCCACCAAGTTGCGTAGGTAGAAAATTTAAAACCCTTCCGGTAGTCAAATTTATCAACCGCTCGGGATAGACCAATATTGCCTTCCTGAATTAAATCAAGAATATTTAAATTTTGGGTGCGATAAATATAACGTTTGGCAATAGAGACAACCAGCCGCAAATTAGCTCTAATTAATTGCTGCCTCGCGTCTTCATCACCTTTTTCCGCTCTTTTCGCCAAGTCCTTTTCTTGTTGAGCCGTTAAAAGCGGCGTTTTGCCGATTTTCTTAAGATACATTTGAACCGCATCCGGCAAAGCAGATTCCTCAACCTTAATAACTTCCTTTAGCTCTTTTTCGCTAACTTCTGATTTATCTCCCACGTCAATCAATTGGCTAGTTTCAATAACTTTAATATTGGCTTTTTCTAAACGCTCGTAAAGCTCCTCTAAAAAAGAAACGTCATCCTCAATGTGCGGAAAACGAGAAAGAATTTCTACATCAGTAACAAAACTCCGCGGCCTGCCTATTTTAATTAAGTCCTCAATTAACGATTCGTCAAATTTGAATTTTTTGGGCTTACGTTCACGCTTAATTTTTTCCTGCTTGGCTTTTTTTGCAGTAATCTTTTTACCTTTTCGTTTATTTCTTTTTATTTTTTCTCGCCCGCCGAAGCGACGGGTCTTTTTAATTTTTTTCTTCATTTTTGTAATAATCAAACACTTTGACTTTGCATCATTTTTGAAACTTCATTGAATTCTTTTAAAACAGAAGCTGCATTTTCTTCATCGCCAATCTTCTCCGCTTCTTTTATCGAATGGACTAAATTATTTCTTTTTTCTTTCAAGCATTCCAGGCGAAGCTGTAAGAGCAATTCCTTGAATTCCTCATCGATTTTTTCCTCATCAAGAATACATGAGTCAAATGAGGAACGCAATGATATCAAGTTTAATAAGCCGCACAATCTTTCATCGCTTAACTTTTCTCCATTGATTAAACTATGTAAAATTATCGAGTAATCTTTTGGCAAATAATCTAAATGGTCATTAATCTGGCATTTCAAATCATCTTTATTCAGGGCTAAACCGATAAGCCGCTCGCAAATTAAATCTCGACGGTTTAATTTTGTTTGGCCATTAATTAATGAGGATGGGCGTGCAAAATTTTCCGCATTAAGCCGGGCGTAGCTATTATAATTCTGTATTTTTAATTGTTCCATTTCTTCAGCCAAGGTTTTTTCTTCTATTTTTGTCTTTAAAGAAAGTTCTTTTAGCCAATGGCTGCGTTCTATAGGACTGGCTAAGTTCTTAATTTTTCCTAAAATAATCTGAAGATTCTTTTTAAATTCTGGAAATGTGGACTCACGCGGGCTGTCTGCATTTCCTTGCGTTCTTTTAAGATAGCGGTCAAAATAAAATTCCATCGCCGACTTGGTCTTATCTATAAGACTAACGAATACTCCAGGCGATTTCTGAACTGCTTCAGCCGGGTCTTTATAATCTTCAAGTACTAAAAGTTTAACATTAAAATCAGTAGAATTAGCCAAATCAATGGCGCGTTCCGCGGCTTTCAACCCCGCTTCATCATTATCAAAGCAGAAAATTAATTGTTCGGATATTCGGCGCAAACTTTTTAAGTGGTCAATAGTTAAAGCCGTGCCTGAAGTGGCAAGCACATTCTTTACTCCATCTTGATAAGCAAGTAAAAAGTCCATCTGACCCTCAACCAACACGGCTGATTTTAATTGGCGAATCGACTCTTTGCTTTTATAAAATCCGTATAAAATTTTTGATTTATTAAAAATCAATGTCTCGGGACTATTGATAT
This sequence comes from uncultured Candidatus Saccharibacteria bacterium, assembly GCA_964367055.1. GTDB lineage: Bacteria > Patescibacteriota > Minisyncoccia > UBA6257 > UBA9933 > UM-FILTER-39-64. The sequence continues at coordinate 4,179 of CAYIWD010000013.1, read as the reverse complement.
ATTTTCCTAATTCAGGTTTTAACGCTTCTAAATTAGGCAAAATTCTGGCAGAAAAACCCACTACTTTTCCAAAATGATTATGAATCGGAAAAATAATTCTTTCTCTAAATCGGTCCATATAACTACCCCTTTCGGTCCTGAAATTTAAGCCCGCTCTTTCAACATCTTTAATATCATATCCTAATTTAATTAAATAGCGGGTCAAACTATCAAAGTCAGCCAAGGATAAACCCAGTTCAAATTCGTTAATCGTCTCCTGCGTCAAACCCCTGCTTTTAAGATAATTTAATGCTTCGCTGTTAGTTGTTTCTATAAGCTGGCGGATGAAAAAATCTTTAGCTGCGCTATTAATATCATAAAGAATGCCAAATTGTTTATGTTCGGCTGGACTGACTTTTTTTAATTCCACACCAGCTTTTTCAGCCAAAATTTTCAGCGCTTCGTAAAATTCCAAATTTTCGTATTTCATCAAAAATTTGAAAATATCGCCGCCCTCGGAGCACGCCCCAAAACAATGCCATGTTTGTCTTTCGGGAGAAACCATAAAAGAAGGAGTTTTTTCTTTATGAAACGGGCAAGGCGCTTTAAAATTCTTTCCAGCTGGCACAAGCGAAATATAAGAACGGATAAAATCTACAATATCCAAGCGCTCTTTAATTTCTTGGATTGGAGAAGTCATTGTTTATAATTTTAATGCTTTAATAAAATAAAGCAAATTAAAAATTAACGCCAAAAAACGTTGATTTTATTACATTTTTCGGCCTTTACTTAAACGCTAAGTTTTATAATTAAAAGTTAGCTTTATATTCCTATTATAATTATTTTTTGAAACTGATTTCTTCCATTTATCTAAAATATCAGAATCAAAGATATTTCCAATTTTATTTTGTCTACAGATATCTAGGTCATCAACAGGAATAAAAACATTACCGTCTGGGTTTATAAAAAAGTATGCGGCGTTTCTATCTTTTCTCTCCGATATTACTATTTTAAAAAACCTAGAAAATCCTTTTTTTAGATCATTAGTCGCTTTGTTAAATTCCTTTTTAGATATTTGCAGAGATCGTCTATTTTTTAACGCATTAACACTTTGAATAGTAAATTCATAAATCTTCCAGATATCTACAGGATAATTCCTTAATAAATTACCGATTTTATCTAAGTCCTTAAAATTATTTTTGGTAACAACAGTGCCTATTCTGATTATTGGGCGATTTTTTTTATCCTTATAAAAATTAAGAATTTTAAGGACTGCCCAAAAATTTTTCTCGTTTCTATAGCTTGAATTTATAAAATCAACAGGCAAACCAATAACGTCAACATTCTTCGAAATCAAATCTTTATATTTAAAAAATAAATCCCCGTTAGTATCTAAAAATATTTTAAAATTGTATTTTTTTAGTTCCTGAATTATTCTCTTAAAATCCTTTCTTATTAATGGTTCTCCGCCAGTTAAAAGAATTGCTTTTGCGCCACCCAGCCAAAATATACGAAATAACTTTTTCAACTCCAAAAAATCCACTTCTTTGATATTTCTTGGACCAAAGCAATATTTACAATCATTATTGCATCTAGAAGTTATTCTAAAAGTAATTAATGGTGGAAACTTTTCTATTTTCATTTAATTGACTTAGCCACTATCTTCACCACTCTTTTATCAAAAATTGAGGGAATAATTTTTTGAGCGCTTGGTTTTTTAATTAATTCCGCCAAAGCATAAGCGGCTTTCATTTTCATCTTGTCGGTAATTTGACGCACTTGATTGTCTAATGCCCCGCGAAACACTCCCGGAAAAGCCAAAGAGTTATTTATTTGATTGGGAAAATCGCTGCGGCCAGTGGCAACAACAGCGGCACCGGCAGCTTTTGCCACGTCGGGCATAATTTCAGGAATCGGATTAGCCATTGCAAAGACAATCGCAGATTTTGCCATTTTTTTAATGTCAGAAGCAAAAAACACATTTGGTCGGGACAAACCAATAAAAACATCGGCATTTTCAATCGCTTTAACAAAATCACCGGATAATTTTTTCGGGTTTGTGATTTTGACTAATTCTTTTTTATACGGTAAAAGGTCTGGGCGTTTAGCTGAAATAATTCCCTTGCTATCAACTATTATAATATTTTTTATACCAGCATTAAGCAGTAATTTAGCGACGGCTACACCGGCTGGTCCAGCGCCGCTAATCACAACTTTTAATTCAGTAAGCTTTTTTTTAACCACTTTTGCCGCGTTAATCAAAGCAGCTAAAGTCACAATTGCTGTGCCGTGTTGGTCGTCATGCATCACCGGAATATCAAGTTCTTTTTTCAGCCGATTTTCAATTTCAAAACATCTGGGCGCGGAAAAATCCTCTAAATTAATGCCGCCGAAAGTCGGCGAAATTGCTTTGACAATTTCAATAATTTTTTCTTGGTCTTGCGTATTCAAAACAATCGGCACCGCGTCAATATCCGCAAATTCCTTAAAAATAACTGCTTTGCCTTCCATCACCGCTAAAGCAGCTTCTGGCCCGATATTGCCCAAGCCCAAAACAGCAGAGCCGTCAGAAACCACTGCCACGCTGTTTCCTTTGAAAGTTAAATCCCGAGTTAATTTTTTATTTTTGGCAATTAGCGAACTAACTAATCCCACTCCCGGAGTATAAATCAGCGAAAGGTCTTGCATATTCCGTAAAGGAATTTTACTGGCGGTTTTTAATTTACCTTGATATTTTTTATGTAAAGCAATAGCTCTGGCGCCTAAGTTATTTGTATTTTTCATATAGATCTATAATACAAAGATTTTTTAAAAATAGCAATAATATTTTCTAAGGAGTAAAAAAAGCGTCCCAGGCGGGACGCAAATACTCGTTATTCGGCAAACATTCATTCTTAGGCAGAATAATCAATACGAGGACCACTTATCTTCTTGTCTTTCCCCCTGCCTTTGGATACCGGATGCTGCTGGAGATAATCCACGACATCTCCGACAGTAAGTAACGTTTCGGCGTCTTCATCAGAAATCTCAATTCCATACCGCTCCTCTAATTGCATCACCAATTCCACGAGATCTAATGAGTCCGCTCCCAAGTCATCCACGAATTTCGCTTTAAGAGCTACTTCTTCGTCTTTCAGTCCCAGTTGCTCTACAATTATTTGTTTTATCTCTTCAAAAGTCGGTTTGTTTTCCACCCTGCTCACCTCCTTTCTTTTTTAATGTTCAATATTAACCGACTATAGCATTTTTCAGCGACTGATGGCAAGCGCAAGTTAAATTTTGGGGTTTATTTTATATTAATCAATGACACCGTATCCCCTATTTTAATATTTTCTTTTTCGCTAAATCCCGCGTTCACTTCAAGAATATATTGGGCCGGCTCCACTGGTTCGTAAAAATCGGGATTTTGCGGGTCAAAATCATTGGAAACATTTGCGCTTATATCAATAACCTTATTATCATTAATCCAAATAATGTCTATTGGAAAATTCATATCCGGCATCCAAAAAGTGTAAATAGCGGATTTATCAAAAATAAAAAGCATGCCGCTTTGCGCGTCAAGCGAAACTCGACCTGAAAGACCTTTTTGTTGTGTTGCCGCGTCAGCCGCTACCTCAACTGGAATTTTTACAGAATTGATGCGGACATATGGCCGGCTATTTTTATTATCTAAGACGCGATTCATTATAAAAATAACAATAACTAATATAAAAATAATTACGATAAGATATCTAAATTTGCTCAACATAATAAACTATTATTGTAAATATTTTTCAATGTTTGCCCGATGCTGTTCGTAAGTGGCGCTGCAATGAGTCCGCCTTAACGCATCGTGAATATAATACAAACAACTTGTTTTTTGGGGATTAAGCGCGCTGGCAATAGCAATAAGTCCGGGATTGGCAATCGGATGCGGTGGCAAGCCGTAATATTTATAAGTATTGTAAGGCGAATCAGTTTGTTTGTCTTTTGTTTTAAGAACCGGCCACCAGCCGATTTCGGCGTTGCCTTTCATATATTGAAGAGTTACGTCAACTTCAAGCCGCATATTTTTTTCCAAACGATTCCACAAAATTCCCGAAATAAGCGGCATATCTTTTTCACCAGCCGCTTCTTTTTGAATAATTGAAGCAAGCTTCAAAATCGTGGTCCATTTAATATTTTGCTTTGCGGCTTCTTGGCTAAAAGGAGCGAATTTTT
>CAYIWD010000012.1:0-19540 GCA_964367055.1 uncultured Candidatus Saccharibacteria bacterium | reverse complement strand
ATTATTTCAATCAAAATGATTAAAGAAAAAATGCGGGGTAAAAAAATAGGGTTGCTAATTATTATCTTTGTAGGGACAGTGGCGATTTTTGGGTTGGCGAATATTGCTTCGGCACAGCCGACAGCCCAACAGTATTTTGGCACTGATATGGTCCCAACTGATATCACGGGAATGACCGCGGCTCAGGAAGCAAAAACAACCGGCGGTCTTTTATATTTCCTTGCCACTATCGCCACTAGTGTTTTGACTTTGTTTGCTTGGCTTATTGAGTGGGGTATTAAAATCGGTAAGGAAATTACGAATTTAAATATTGTTAGTGCCGGCGCCGGTGCTGTTCTTGGTTTTGCCAATCTCGGATTTGTTTTGGCGATTATTGTAATGGCCTTTGCCACGATTTTCAGATTACAAAGTTATGCGATGAAACAAACGCTTTGGAAACTGATTGTGGCAGCGCTTTTAGTTAATTTCAGTTTGGTTATCGCCGGTGCCTTTATTAATGTTTCCAATATTTTTAGTGATTATTTTATTTCCCAACTTCAGGGAAAAAATTTAGCCACTGGATTAACCGGTCTTCTTGCGCCTCAAGAACTAGTTAAAACAGATCCCAACGCTGGTTCTAGCTGTGGCATATTCCAGTTATCGTGTTGGCTAAAATACATAGTTAGTATTTTCTTTATTTTGATATTTACTCTTTTAATTATTTTAGTTTTTATTGCCATCTTTATTATGCTTTTAATCCGTGCGGTGACTTTAGCAATTCTTTTGATTATTATGCCGATTGTTTGGCTGTTGTGGATTTTCCCGGCGACTTCCAAACATTGGCAAAAGTGGTGGGATGAATTTTTACGCTGGACGTTTTTTGCGCCGATAGTGTTATTTTTTCTTGTTTTGGTTATTAATACTGGTAATAATTTAAACCAACTTTCAGCATCAATTGCGAATATCCAAGCTGGCGGTGAGATAACTGCTATGATTCAAGGGACGCAAAAAAATACCACGCTTGAGCCGGGGTTTTTCGCACATGTGGGTCAGATGTTGATTGTCGGCGCCTTGCTAATTGGCGGTTTATTTATAGCAAACAAATTTAGCATTACGGGCGCTAAAGAGGCGTATGGCGCGGCTCGAGGCGCTAGCAAATCTTTCGGCGGCTGGGTGGGAAGAAAAGGGGTGAGAACAGCTGGCTATCCTTTTGCTCAGCCAAGCCAGCGAATGCAGAATTGGGCAACTCAAGGTGGAATTAAGGGGACAATTGGGAGAACTGGCATGGCAGTCCAGGGGAGACTTAGTAGAATACCAGTCCTTAGAAATCTCGGTCGGGCATATAGAGGTCCAGGACAACATCAAAGTTTTCACAAATCTATTTGGGCTGGAATTAAGGGCGGTTCAGGACTGTTTAAAAAGGGCGGCGTTCAAGATTGGGAGTGCCAAAATTGCCGCCAACACGTTATTCGACAGAGACAAAGACCAACTATAGCTTGCCCAAATTGTGGTGCTCCTGCGGTTGCGCCAGCCGGTTCACCACCGGGTACGCCAGCTACTAATTGGACACAAGTTTAAGTTAAGAGATAAAAGACCATGGATTATTCAATACTTACCGAAGAACAAATTCAAAAAAGATATGATTCATTACCTATTAAACTTAGGGATATTTCGGATTCTGAAAATGCCATTGAAATGGTTCGTCAACTTTGTCGTACTCATCATTTGGATGAAGACAGAGTATTAATAATTGAACAGCTGATAGGATTGGTTATTTTAGGATTTATATCCGTTGAAGAGTTGTCTCAGGAAATTCAAGAAAACATTCATTTGAATCCTAGACATTCCGCTGAGCTAAGTCAGGAAATCAACCGCAAAATTTTTAGCCCGATAAAATCCGAATTAGAAAAAGTCTATGCCCCTCCTGCGGGAGCAGAGGAGGTTCTTGATTTAAGGAGTAAACAACCAGTGCCGGAAATTATTAAATCGCCTGTGGTGAGCCGCGTCGAACCACCGAAAATTATTCCAGAGAGTCCGCATTTGCCAGAGTTAGGTCCTCGTCTGACTTCAGCTGCGAGGGCTCTTGAGCCAGCGCCCGCTGGCGAGCAGGCGCGTGAGCCAGAGGAGGAAGGGCCGATGATTATTCATAAAGAAACCCAGTTTGAACCGCTTTTAGAAAAGAAAAAATCATTAAGCGGATTATTTGGCGCTTTCAAAAAACAAGAAGAAAAAAAGCCCCCATCAGTAATGGCAAAAGTGGATATTGGCGGAAAAGCTAAAGAACCGCATATGGCAAGCCGCGTCGAACCGCCAAAAGTCAGAGTTGTCCATTACAGCGAATTTTTGACGCCAATTACACCATTTCTAGAAGCCCCAGAAGCCAAGGAAGAAAAAAAAGAGGCAACACCGCCGGAAAATTTGCCTTTGGTAAAGCCCGAGGTTCCTAAACCAGTATTAGATTTACGCAGAATTGCTGAGTTAAAAAAAGCAGAGGTTGAAAAACCATTAGATAAACCATTTATGGCAAGCCGCGCCGAACCACCCGTGGTGAGCCGCGTCGAACCACCGAAGGCGGAGCCGACAAAAATTGAACCGCCTGTGGTGAGTCGCGTCGAACCACCAAAACCAAAACCAGCCGGGCGAGATGGAGAAATGATTGATTTAAGAACGTTTAAGTAGACGAATCGCAAAGCGCATAGCGCAAATCGCTAATGTTTAGATTTGAACAATTAGAAATTTGGAGGTTGGCTGTTGATTACGCAAAAGATTGTTATAGAATTGCCGATAATTTTCCAAAATATGAAACATATGCATTAGGTGACCAATTAAGAAGGGCAACTATTTCAATTTCAAACAATATTGCCGAAGGTTCAGTCGGCTCAGTGGCTAATTTTAAAAAATATTTAAATGTAGCCATTGCCTCTACTTTAGAAACAGTCAATATTTTAAATTTTGCTTATGAAATTAAATACCTTAAATTAAAAGATAAAGAAGAGATGTACGAAAAGGCAGAAAGATTAATAAGAAAAATAAGAAATTTTTCTAAATCGTTACAATGAAGCGCTTTGCGCTTAGCGATTAGCGCTTTGCTAAACTATGCAATTTCAAATTCCTCAGTTTATTGAAGTTGAAAATAAAATTGTCGGGCCTTTGACTATAAAGCAGTTTTTATATTTGGCAGTGGCTGGCGGTTTCAGTTTTATGTTATATTTTATTTTGCAATTATGGCTCTGGCTGATACTAACTGCTATTTTTGGAGCAATAGCGGTTTCTTTGGCTTTTATCAAATATAATGGCCAGCCGTTAGAGAGAATCGCCTTATCGGCTTTTGGTTTTTTTTGGAGGCCCAGATTTTATCTTTGGCAGCGCGCTAGCGAAGAAAAAGTTATTTCCATTGAAGAAAAAAGAAAAACCCTGGCTGATTATTTTTCGGGTATGCCGGGGGTGGTGCCTTCAGTCAAAAAACTTTGGCAGGAACTAATGACCACCAAAACGCCTATCGCTAAAAGAGAAAAAAGATTATCGGTGTCTTACTGGGGTAAAAATCCTCAAGAAAGATATCAGCTCTTTAGAAAAATTAGTGGAGAGAAAGATATGGCTCGTCGTATAGATTATAGGTAGCCACTAGTGATTAGCCACTAGCCACTAGTGATAAATATGATAAATTCATACAAAGATTTAATTGTTTGGCAAAAATCATTTAATTTAGTTAAAGAAATTTATAAACTAACAGATTTATTTCCAAAATCTGAAATATATGCCTTAACAATTCAAATTCGTCGCTGCGCTGTTTCTATCCCATCTAATATCGCAGAAGGCTTTGTTAGAAAACACCGGAAGGAATACGCACAATTTATTTCTATTGCTTTTGGGTCTGGTGCGGAATTAGAAACTCAGTTATTATTATCCAAAGAACTAAAATTAGCACCGGAAAAAGAATTTATTAAAGCTGAAGTGCTTTTAAACGAAATAATGAAAATGTTAAATTCGTTGTTAACAAAATTAAAAACTAATTACTAGTGGCTAGTCGCTAGTGGCTAAAAATTATGCCTAAGGAAGCTCAACCAACGCAACAATTTGTAAAAATTGAAAATATTCATGAGGGGACGGCGATTTTAAAAAATGGCAGTCTTCGTCGGATACTTATGGTTTCCGGAATTAACTTTGAATTAAAATCAGAGGAAGAACAAAATATTATTCTTTACGCTTATTCTAATTTTTTAAATACTTTAGATTTTTCGGTCCAAATTATTATTCACTCCCGAAAATTGAATATTGATAGTTATCTTAATAAATTATCTGAACGTCAGTCGTCGGAAACTAACGAACTTTTAAAAAATCAGATTTCTGAATACACTGAATTTATCCGCTCTTTTGTGGAGTTAAACGCAGTGATGGCAAAAACTTTTTTCGTTGTTGTTCCTTATGACCCGATTATAATTCCTACTGGCGGTAAAAAAATAATTGATTTATTTAAATTAGGAATGAAAACAAAGATACTCACTCCGGAAGAAACCCTGGAACAGAAAATGGTTCAACTTAATCAAAGAACCGATCAGGTTATTAATGGCTTAAGCCAAATTGGCTTGCGAGTGGTGGCTTTAAATGACGAAGAATTAATTGAATTGTTTTATAATCTTTATAATCCGGAAACAATTGAGAAAAAAACAAACTAAAATGGATATCAAAATTCCTCAACCATACGAAGGAGAAGAAAAACAAATAAAGGACATTATCGCGCCGGCTGGGCTTGAAATTAATCCCAGTTATTTAAAATTAGGCGATAAATTTATAAAAACTATTTTCCTTTTTACTTACCCAAGATATTTAGCCAGCGGTTGGTTTAATTCAATTATTAATTTAGCCGAGCTTTTAGATATTTCAATTTTTATTCATCCGGTAGATACGGCCATGGCTTTAAGAAATCTTCGCAAAAAAACCGCTCAAATTGAAGCCCAATTGATTGAACGTCAAGAAAAAGGCTTGGTTAGAGATCCGGTTTTAGAGACTGCTTCTCAAGATATTGAAATGCTTAGAGACCAGCTTCAGCAAGCGCAGGAAAAATTATTTAATGTTGGTGTTTATATTACTATTCATGCGGAAAGCTTGGTTGCTTTGGATAAGTTAGAGGAAAAATTAAATTCTTTGTTTGAATCGCAAATGGTTTATGCTAAGCCAACCACTTTTCAGCAATTAGAGGGCTTTACTTCAACTTTGCCGATTAATTCCGATAAACTTTTAATTCACACTCCGCTTAATTCTGGTCCCGCCTCATCACTTTTTCCTTTTGTTTCAGTTGACTTAACTTCTGATGAGGGAATTTTATATGGCATTAATCGTCATAATAACACTTTGGTTATTTTTGATCGTTTTTCTTTGGAAAATGCCAATTCAGTTGTTTTTGCTAAAGCTGGCGCCGGCAAATCATATGCCTGTAAATTAGAAATTCTTCGTTCAATGATGCTCGGCATTGATGTTTTAGTGATTGACCCGGAAAACGAGTATCAAAAACTGGCGGAATCAGTCGGCGGCAGTTTCTTTAAAATTTCTTTAACATCAGAAAATCAAATTAATCCCTTTGATATTCCAATCGTGCCGGAAGGGGAAAGCCCGGCTGACATTTTCAAATCCCATATTCTTAATTTAACCGGATTAATAAAATTAATGCTGGGCGTAATTACGCCGGAAGAAGAAGCGATTTTAGACCGGGCTGTTACCGCTACCTACGAATCTCGGGATATCACGGCAGATAAAAAAGACTTTACTAAACTTCCACCGCCGCTTTTGGAAGATTTTCAGGTCGTTTTAGAAAATATGGAGGGTGGCAAAGGTTTAGCCACGCGTTTAGAAAGATTTACCAAGGGAAGTTATGCCGGTTTCACTAATAAGACAACTAATATTGATATTAAAAATCGTTTGATTGTTTTCTCTGTCAGGGATTTAGAAGAGCAGCTGCGGCCGATTGCGATGTATATTGTTTTAAGTTTCATCTGGAATTTAATCAGGGCTGATTTTAAAAAAAGGATTATGATTATTGACGAGGCCTGGTGGTTGATGAAATATCCGGATAGCGCTGCTTTTCTTTTTGCTCTGGCAAAACGTTGCAGAAAATATTATCTTGGTTTAACGACTATCACTCAAAATGTTGAAGATTTTTTGGAATCCGCTTATGGCCGGCCCATCATTACCAATTCGGCGCTTCAATTATTATTAAAACAATCGCCAGCGAGCATTGAAGTTGTAGCTAAAACTTTTAATCTTTCAGAGCCGGAAAAACGATTATTGCTTGACGCCGAAGTCGGCGAAGGCGTGTTTTTCGCCGGCTTGAAACACGTGGCCATCCAAATTATCGCTTCTTATTTTGAAAACAAAATTATTACGACGAATCCGGAAGAACTTTTGGAAGAGAAAAAAGAACCAACAGCCGATAAATAATAAAATGCCGTGAATTTTTTATGGAAGAAGAACAAGAACAAAAGAAAATTTCATTGCCGGAAGCGATTATAATGATAATGATTACTGGTTTAGCTGATTTATTTGAATTAGTAGCGACTTTTGTTGAGGCTGTGCCGGTAGTGGGGCAAATTCTTTTATTTATGAAATGGTTTGTCGCGATATTCAGTTGGCTTGCCATTCAGTTTTGGCTTATAATGAAAGGAATAAGGGGAATGTGGTTTTTAAGCGGCAGTTTATTAGATGCGGTAGCTAATTTTTTGGCGTTTGATATTCCTTTTGGCAAAACGGTTTCAATTATATTGACGATTTATTTGGCCAATCATCCGAAAGTAACTAAAGTGGCTCAAGTCGCCACCGGAAAAATCACTTCTGCTGTTAAAACCGAAGTAGCAGGAGGAAAATAAGGTTTAAGGTATAGGGTTTAAGATATAAAAGTTTGAAGATATGAAAAACAATAAATTAAAAGTGAATAAATTATTTTTAGTTATTTTAACGCTAGTTTTATATTTTCTTATTTCTTACTTCTTAAACCTTACACCTTCGTCTTCTGCCCAAGCCTCGCCTCAATTTCTTGTTTCTTGGCAAGCGCAGAATTATGTACCGAGTTGGTATCAAGGAAAAATTTTGGCTGTTAACGGAACGCCAGTTAGTATTAGTTTTGAATTAGTTGATGGAGGTAAAATTGCTGATTTATCAAAAACCATTATTCGTTGGTACGTTAACGATGATCTTGTACGCAACGAAAATAATGGTTTGGGAATAAAAAATCTGAAGATTAATATTCCTGACTCTAATGGCGGACAAACAAATATAAGAATAGCAGTGGTTGGTTATAGGGGCGGTGATTTAATTGACAAGATACTTGAAATTCCGGTAGTCGGGCCAGAAGCAATAATTAACGCGCCTTATCCAAACAAGGCAATAAAAATCGGTTTATCAAATTTTGGAGTGAATCCTTTTTTCTTTAATATCAGCGATATAGATAATCTTTTAGTAAATTGGTCAGTTAATGGTCAAGCGCCAGCTAATTCTAATAATCCTTATTTGCTTAGTTTAAATATTGGTTCTGATACGCCTCAAAACACGCAAATTAATATTTCAGTTTCAGTGAAAAATATTTTGAAAAGCTTGGAATTCGCCAGCCAAAGCATTCAATTACAAGTTAAATAAAATGAATTTCAAAAAATTTCAGAAAATTTCAATAGGTCTCTTAACAATAGCGATATTTATTTTTCTATTTTCTATTTTTTATTTTTCGCACATAGCTAAAGCTGCGGTTGTGTGCGACGACCCCTATTCTCCTTATTATGACCCAGCCCAGTGTGGGTCAAATATTAGCGTCAGTTGCTCCTCTCAATATAAATATCCTTGGTGTCAGACAGGCACCCAAGACCCGGCTGGCTTGGTCTCCAATTTTTATAAAATTGCTTTGGGTCTGGCCGCTGCCGCGGCAATGGGTGTTTTAATTTACGGCGCAATTTTATGGACAGTTTCCGGCGCAATTTCTTCAAAAAAAGACGCAATGGATTGGATTTGGGGCGCTATCTGGGGATTAATACTTCTTCTTGCGGCTTATGTGATTCTTTATACGATTAATCCAAATTTGGTGAATTTAACAAATCCAAATATTCCAGCGCTAAGTCCGCCATTAGCAGCAGCCCCTTCGACACCGCTTCCCGTAGGTGATCTTTTATTGCAGTCTCATCAGGCGGCATTTAATGCGCTCCAGTCCGCAGGAATTACAGTGACTAGTTCCGGCGGCTGTTTTGGCCAAGACGCTATTGGTTGTACAACTCTTGAAGGAATACCGAAGTATGCAATAGATGATTTAGCTAAATTAAAATTATTATCAGGAGCGGATATTATTGTAACTGGCGGCACTGAAACAGCCGGTCATACAAACCATGGGCCGGGTAAAGCAGTTGTCGATTTAGGACTCAATCCCAAACTTGATAGCTATATAGTTTCTAACGCTGTTTCGCAAAGTCAAAGCAAAGAGGGAACCGTTTACTTAATGAGAGATAATACTGTTTTTTTAAGGGAGTCCAATCACTGGCATGCTGTCTTTGTTCGCATATAACTAATTTTAATAAATAAAGATGAAAAAAATAATTATTATTCTTGGTATTATTTTAGCTTTAGCGGCTATTGCTTTTGGCGTTTATTTCGCCTGGAAAAATGCCCAGACAATTTTGACTCCGCCAACAGATTCAACGCCAAGCCAAAATCCCGGCGCCATAACAATCCCGGCAACGCCTATAACATCAACGACTGCGCCAACTGCTGCATTAAAACTTACAATGTTGAGCGACCAGCCAGTTTTTGACTACTGGATTTTTAGTCAGGAAAATAGTGTTTTTTATATTACCCAAGATGGTAAATTTTTTAAATTAAAAGATAATGCCGAAGACGAAGCGATTACCTCGGAAGTCATTTTAAACATTCAAGCAGTCAAATCAACTTTTGATGGCAAGCGCGTGCTTATTCAATATGGCGATTTAAATTCTCCTAAATTTAAGATTTTTAATAGTGAGACAAAAGTTTTTGAAATGCTGCCGGGAAATATCGTAGCTGCTAATTTTTCGCCTGACGCCAAACAAATCGCTTATTTAGAAAAATCTAGCGGCAATTTAATGATTAAAGATTTGATTGGCGCTAAACCCAAAACCACAAAAATTATGACAATACTTCAAAATGATTTTAACTTACAATGGATTGTACCGGAAAAAATTATTTTGCTTCCCAAACCATCAGCTTTTTATCCTTCTTCAGCTTGGGTTGTTGATATTAAAAATAAAACTATTACTTCTTTAGCTAACGAGATGAGCGGCTTAATTATTAAATGGTCAGCTGACGGGAAAATCGGCTTGGAATTTTCCAGTCAATCACAAGGGAGAATTAGTCGTCTGAATTTAATTGATAATAAAGGCGCGGTTCAAGCGAATTTAGATTTTATGACTTTGCCAGAAAAATGTTTGATTTTACAGCCTAAAATTTATTGCGCCATCCCTCAAAATATTCCGCCAAGAACTGTTTTACCTGATGATTATTTAAAAAGAGCGGTTTATTTTAATGATGTTTTTTATCAAATTGACATATCTCAAAACTTCTTTACAGAAATTCCTATTGGCACTGAATCAATTATTGACGCCGTTAATTTAAAGTTGATTGATAATAAATTATTTTTCATCAATAGATACGATGATAAAGTTTATAGCTTAGAACTATAAACGCGATGCTAATATACTAATTCATACTAATGATACTAATATTCGTATAATTAGTATCCATTCGTATATTGGCATCGATTTTTTATAAAACATTTTTTTCAAAAAATTGCCCTATACGCTAAACTGCCGGAAATGCGGCTGTTTTGGTTCTTCTTACCATTTTTAATTATTCTTTTAGCGATTAACATTTTTTATCTTCCGGAATTGTTTGTTTTTATAACATCAATAATTCTTTTAGTTTTAGGAATTATTATTTTGATTAATAATCTCCGCTTGGCCCGTTCAAACTTAGAAATAAAAATTGAACGCAATGAATTAAAAAGTATTATCTCTAATCTCCGAGACGGCATTATTGCTTACGACCAGAATTTCAAAATATTAATTTTTAATACTGCCGCTGAAGGAATTTTTGGCATTCAAAGTCAGGTGGCCATTGGTCAATATCTTGCTCCGGAGAAAGCCCAAGAACCGGGTTTTAAATTATTAAGTCAAGTAGTTTTTCCCTCGTTAGCGCCAATGGTTGTTAGGCAATCAGAAACCGGCATTTATCCTCAGATTATTGATATTTATTTTGATGAGCCGAAGCTTGAGTTACGAGTGTCTACTGATAAAATTATGGATTCTAATGACAATCTTTTGGGTTTCGTTAAGCTGATTCACGACCGAACCAGAGAAATTGAGCTGCTTCGTTCAAAAACGGAATTTATTGCTGTGGCTTCTCATCAACTAAGAACGCCTTTAACGGGCATCCATTGGGCGTTAGAATCATTAGCCAAAGAAAATTTGGACACCAGTATTAAAGATATTATTGGTAAAGCCCTAGACGCCTCTATCAAACTTTCAAGGACGCTTAATGATTTATTAGATGTTTCTAAAATTGAAGAAGGAAAATTTGGTTATCAGTTTGAGAATATTAACATCGTTAGTTTTATTGATGAAATTATTAAAAAAACGAATGATTTCGCCAAACAATTTAATATAAAAGTTTATTTTCAGAAACCTGCCGAGGCGTCTATCGCTCTTTCAGCTGACCCGCAAAAATTATCAATAGTTTTTTCCAATCTTATTGATAATGCTATTAAATATAATGTTCAAAACGGAGAAGTGATTATTGGACTTGAGCGTGTCAATGACCAACCTTATATTAAAATTAGTGTTAAAGACACTGGTATTGGAATTCCGGCTGATCAAATAAACAAATTATTTACTAGATTTTTTCGAGCGGAAAATGTCGTTAAATTTTCTACCGAGGGCACTGGTTTAGGACTTTACATTGTTAAAAATATTATTAAAAGGCATGGCGGCGAAATCTGGGCGGAATCAGAAATTAATCGCGGTTCAACTTTTTCTTTCACTTTACCGACCGACCCAAGACTTATACCGCCGAAGGAAATTGTGTATGGAGAAGCGTAGCGTAATGCCAATATACAAATGCGTGCTAATGATACTAATGAATACGAATTCGTATTTATTCGTATAATTAGTATGAATTAGTATATTAGCATCTCATAAATGCCCGAATTACCTGAAGTTGAAACAATTAGGGGCCAACTTAATAGATTAATTGTTAGCAAAAAAATAGCGAAAATTGATATCAGCTTACCGAAAATGGTCAAGCTGCCTTTGACTAAATTCAGAAAAATCGTTACAGGCTCTAAAATAAAAACCATTAGCCGCAGAGCAAAAATTTTAATTTTTGAATTAGATAATGGTTGGAACATTCTTGTTCATTTAAAAATGTCAGGCAGATTGATTTTTCGGCCAAGGGGAAAAAAATTACAGACAGAAGATACTAAGTGGAATCATTTGATTTATTATTTTAATGATGGTAGCCGTCTTTTTCACAATGACTTAAGGCAATTCGGCTATGTTAAATTAATTAAAGCAGGAGAGACAGTTGATTTTTTCAAGAAAGAAAAATTCGGACCAGAGCCGCTTAAAAAAGATTTTACCTTTAAAGATTTCTTAGCTATTATAAAACAAAAACCCAAAGCCAGAATTAAGCAATTTCTAATAAACCAACAGAATATTTCTGGTATCGGTAATATCTATTCTGATGAAGTTTTATTTTTTGCTAGAGTACATCCATTGAGGCGAGTTGGCGAATTAAAAAATTTAGAAATTAAAAAAATTTTTGAAGGAATTAAAAAAATTTTACCTGAAGCTTTGAAATATAAAGGCTCATCGGAAAATGATTACCTTGACGCTTTTGGCAGAGAGGGGGAATATGTGCCGTATCTTAAAGTTTATAGTCGAGAAGGCGAAAAGTGTAAAAAATGCGGGGGAATTATCCAGCGTCTTAAAATTGGCGGTCGAAGCGCCCATTTTTGCCCCGCCTGCCAAAAATTGTAAAATTATAATATGTTAATTTTTCTCTACGGAAAAGATTCTTATCGCCGGCAAAAAAAACTGATGAGTATTGTTGAAGAATACCGCAAAAAATATTCCATCTTATCAATGGATTCTTTTGATTTAGAAAATATAGAGGAATTTTCGCGACTAAAAGAATTCAGCAGGCAGCTTATGATTTTTGACAATAAAAAACTAGCAATATTAAAAAATGCCCTTGCGATTGATATAAAAGACTTAAGGGAATTTTTGAAAAAATACTTAAATGATGAAAATTTAACTATTTTAGTCTCTGAAGAAATTGTGCCAGCGGAACTAAAATCTTTAGCAAAAAAAGCGTTTTTGCTTGAGAAATTTGACCAGCTTGAAGAAGACAAATGGTTGTTTTTCATCCAAAAAGAAGCGAAACAACGCAACATATCATTTACTTCTCAAGCGATAAATTTTTTGGCTTTAGCTTTTGAAAATGACGGCTGGGGCCTAATTAACGAGTTAGACAAGATAAGTTTAGTTAATGCTAAAGCTCCGCTTGATATTAAAGATTTAAGAAAAATCAGTTATTATAATTATGAATCGCCGGGTATTTTCGATTTTATAAATACGGTCTTTAAAAATTTTTCTTTGCCGCAAAAAATTATTGAGCTGGAAAAATTATTTATTATCAATGAGGAGCCGGTAAAAATTTTCAATATTATGGCAAGTTTAAAATGGTTATCAAGGGACTTAATCAAAAAGTTGGCGGATTATGATGTAATGGTAAAATCCGGCAAAATAGATTACGAAGAAGTTTTGCTTAGTTTAGCATTGAGCGAGTGATGGGAGTCGAACCCACTTCTGGACCTTGGAAGGGTCCCATAATAGCCGTTATACCACACCCGCCTTTACCCGCCATAGTAGCCGGATTTTTTGAATTATAACACAATTATTGTTTTTTTGAATAGGCTATGCTAAGATAAATTGTAATGATTTCTAGCATTTATTCAAAAATTCCCCAACGTCTCAGGTTATTAATCCTTTTCATATTTATTATTTTAATCGCTTATTTTGTTCTACGTTTTTTTGCGGTAGAAACAAGAAGTGTTCCAGACGACTTCCTCCGCGCTCGGCAAGAGGCGTCTATAATTGCCGCTGATATTGTCGCCATTTCTAATCAATCAAGTGCGAATTTTGGCCAAATTGCCGAACTTGATAGTAAAAGCAACTACACCGATGCCTTGATTTTGGTTTCTCAAGAATTAGAACGCAATCGTCAGGCGCGCGAAAAAGCTATTAATCTTTCGATTCAATTGGAATTAATGGCGAAAAATCTGGACAAAATTTCTCCGCCTTCAGCTGGCCAAACCGCTTTAGAGGCCGTTAGCTCAGAAACTGCTTTAATCAGCCGATTGATTAATTACAATGATTATCTCACCCAAATTTTAGATATTTTACGGGAAAAATTTTTAGGCAAAGCCGACGGCGATAAAATTCCTGAATTGATTGCTAAAGCCAATAATGAAGCCCAAGCAATTAATGATTTAAATCAGAAATTTAACGATGTAATGAGGGAATTTGACTTAAGGTGAAGACGCGGAAAAACGCGGATAACAACGCAGATAAACGCGGAAAACATAAAATGCCCCGACAGCTGTCGGGGCATTTTATAATTGTCGGGCTGCTGGGAATCGAACCCAGTCTACCTGCTCCCAAAGCAGGCGTACCACCATCATACGCCAGCCCGGAAAAATTTATGAACTGATTTTTTGCGCGATTGGCTCGGTAAAAATCATTTGATTCTTGGTGACGGCATATATACCACCGGGATTGTTTTACCAAGACATAATGGGCCTTCTTTGGTACACACTAAAACACCTATACATCTACATCTGTCGCTGTTACAGTTTATCGAATTCAATAAGCCATAATCTTTGCCGAAACCATTACAAAATCTAATAAAAGGTTGATAATATACGATCAAAAAAATAGTAATTATTAAAAAAATTATTATCCCAATCGCTATTAAAATTTTTTTAGGCATAAAACAACAAAAAAGTTAGCGGAGGAGGTGGGAGTCGAACCCACAAACGACTTTTTGGGTCGTTACAGTTTAGCAAACTGCTGGCTTACCATTCGCCGCACTCCTCCAAAACTACTTGTAATTATCCAATAATTCTGCTAATTTTACAAGATAATGCCTAAAAATCAAGGTAAAAATCTAACACCTCGGCCGCCGATCGTCGTTGTAATGGGCCACGTTGACCACGGTAAAACCACCTTGCTTGATTTTATTCGGAAAACAAGCGTGGCTTCAAAAGAAGCTGGCGGTATCACCCAATCAATCGGCGCCTATGTTATTACCCATAACTCAAAACTCATTACTTTTGTAGACACGCCTGGTCATGAAGCATTTTCAAAAATGCGAACTCGCGGCGCTAAATTAGCTGATTTGGGAATTTTAGTAGTAGCGGCAGATGAAAGCGTTAAGCCGCAGACTAAAGAAGCAATCAAAATTTTAATAGACAGCGGAACGCCGTATGTTGTGGCAATTAATAAAATTGATAAAAATAATTCTGATATTGAAAAAACGAGAAATGACTTGATGCAGGCCGGAGTTTTGCTTGAAGGCTATGGCGGTAATATCTCTTGGCAGGCGATTTCCGCTAAAACAGGCGAAGGAGTGAATGAACTTTTGGATTTGATTTTATTATCGGCAGAAATGGAGCAGTTAACTTATGAGCCGGAATCTAAAGCCAGCGGCGTTATTATCGAATCAAGAATGGATAATTCTAGGGGGTTGACCATTGCCGCCGTAGTTAAAAATGGCGTTTTAAAGGTGGGGGATGAAATTATAAGTTCTAGCGCTGCTGGTAAAGTAAAAATTCTGGAAAATTTTTTAGGCAAGCGAGTAAATGAACTTCGTCCTTCTAGCCCGGCTTTAATTTTAGGCTTTGAAACCCTGCCGCAAATAGGCGAAGAATTTTGTGTGGGGAAGATTGATTTAGGAGAATCACAAAATCAGAAAGCAACTGATAAACAGTCAATTCTTTCCGCTGAAGAGATGGAGAGTAAAATCAACTTTATTATTAAAGCCGATGTCAGCGGCTCATTAGAAGTAATTTCTGAAATTATTAAAACCATTTCTGACGTTAAAATTACTGGTGAAGAAATAGGCGATATTACTGATGGCGATATCAGAAACGCCTTGAATAATAAAGCCATAATTCTCGGTTTTAAGGTTAAGGTTACTAAAGCGGCAGAAAATTTAGCTAAAGCTCAAGAGGTAAAAATAATTTCTTCGGGTGTTATTTATGAATTAGTTAAGAGTGTAGAGGAGGAAATTAAAAATTCAGGTAAGTCGAAAATAATCGCTGAATTGGAAATTTTGGCTACCTTCGGTAAAAAAAATAATCGACAAGTTATCGGCGGCCGGGTAAATATTGGGAGTTTTAAAAATAATTCGAGCGTGGAAATTAAAAGGCAAGAACAGATTATAGGCAAAGCTAGAATTATAAATCTCCAATGCGGAAAACAGGATGTTAAAGGAGTTAATGAGGGAAATGAGTGCGGGATGCTTGTTGAAGCTGACGCTATGATAAATGTTGGAGATAAATTAATTTACTAGTCCCTAGTGGCTAGTGGCTAATTATGGGCCATCGTCCGGAACAAGTTTCTAATTTAATAAAAGAAGAATTATCTGAAATCATTTCAAGGGAAATTGAATTTCCTGATTTATTAGTGACTATAACCGAAGTTGAGGTTGATAAAAAATTAAGCGAAGCGGTGATTAGCTTTAGTGTGTTATCTATGTGCGGCGGATGTCCAATGGCTAATCAATGCCATAGTCAGGAAAATGAGCCGCCAAAAGATTTTGAGATTGCTTTAAAAATTTTAGAAAAAAACCGCCGCCACCTGCAATATTTACTAATGAAAAAAATTAACATTAAGCCAATGCCGCAGATTAGATTTAAGGTAGACAAAGGATTAGAAAAAGCAGCGGAAATTGAAAAAATTTTATTAGATGATAAAATGAAAAAATAGGCCACGTAGCCAAGTAGCAAGGCAACTCTCTGCAAAAGAGTTATACGTGGGTGCGATTCCCACCGTGGCCTCAGGTTGCCGAGGTGGTGAAATAGCAAACACGCAGGACTTAAAATCCTGTGGAGGCAACACTCCTTGCGGGTGCAAGTCCCGCCCTCGGCACTAATAAAAACGATGATTTGCCAATTTATATGACACCTGAAGACTGGAAACAAAGTTATGAGCAGGAAAAACCGCCTCACTGGGCGGAAGAATTAGAGCCATCTCCTTTAGCAAAGCAGTTAATTGAAGAATTACCGCAAGGGATGTCTAATAGAATATTAGAAATTGGTGTTGGCAATGGCAGAGATAGTATTTATTTTGCAAAACAAGGAAAGAAAGTTACAGGGATAGATATTGCAGAAGGAGCGATAAATCTGGCGAAGAAGAACGCCGAAGAAGCAGGCTTTAAAGACAAGATAAATTTTGTAATTGGAAAATCAGAAGAATTGGCTTTTGATAAAGAAAGTTTTGATGCGGTTTATTCGATTTCTGTCTTACACTCTACTTTTTTACCTGAAAGCCTCGCAGAAATTTCTCGCGTGTTAAGGTCTGACGGTAAGGCAATTATTTATCTTTACGAAATGACGGAAAGTAGCGGCAAGAAATATTGGTTTTGGAAAAAAGAGGATATTGAAAAACTAATTTCAGAAAATGATTTAAGGATAGATGATCAATGGGATTTTTGGGATACTCGTCACGAAGGAGAAAAAACAAAAGTCCTTGTTTTTAAATTACACAAAGAAAAAGCTTAATTTATTAACCGCGAGAATCCCACCCCGGGCACAAACAAAAAAAGGAGGGTGATTGTCGCCCTCCTTTGTAGCATACGTGATTTACGCCGGTTAGAAATTTATTCTGCCGCCTTTTGAGCAGATTTTTTCTATCTTTTCAACTTCGTCCATCACTACCCTGGCATCCTTGCCTAATCTGGCGGCAAAACCACCTAATGCAGTCATCCTGTTAATAACAAGATCCCTTATCTCTTCTGCTAAGATTTCTTCGCGGTCAATGATTAGAGAGATGAGTTCGCCTACTTCACCGCAGAATTCAATCTCTTCTGATTCAAATCCGAGCTTTTCTCCTACGGCATCAAGTACGATTACACCAATAGTTTTGCCGCCTAGTTCGGAAATAAGCGGTAAGTAAAGAATCTGCGTGGTACCTTTCTGCTCAATGATTTGTCTAAAATAGGCTGTAAGTGGTGAATTCCTGGGGTCGGTGATTACCATAATCTTGCCTCTTCGGACTGCTTCTTCGATATCGGGATGTTTCTGGACTGTCTCTTTCCGACCGATATCGTCAATGTGTTCTTCAAGCGGTATACCTGCGGTGAGCTCAATATCGTAAGCGTCACAGGCTTCATTGTTACTTAGCTTAAAAATCACACATCTACAAACACTTAGAATTTCTGACAATTTCTGGACGATTTTCTGTTGAATTGGAATTTTATTGATGATGCCGCCGACTAGTGCCTTGGCGATTTCCAAAATAGCCCTCCTGCAGATATTGCCCATACTTTTCACCTCCTTTTCCTTATTTTTTTGTCAAAGAAAAAAATCTCGATAAATTAAATATCGGGATTATTCAAATTTCACTTTTACTTTTTTTGTTTTATTTTTATTAATTTTCGGTAAAGTAATTTTCAAAACGCCGTTTTTGATATTCGCCTGGGCTTTGTCCGGGTCAATTTCTTGCGGTAGAATAATGGTTCTAGAAAATTTTCCCCAATAACATTCTTGATGAATATAATTTTCTGCTTTAATTTTTTCTTCTTTTTCTCTTTTTCCTTTAATGGTGACTGAATCTGGGCTGATTGAAACATCAATATCTTCCGGATTAACGCCGGCAATGGCTGATTCAATAATTAAGGCGCTTGGCGTAGTATAAACGTCAATTGCTAATTCTCCTTCAAATTCTTCAGAAATTTCGTCAAGAGAAGTTTCTTCTAATTCTTCTTCGGAACTTTTCTTGAAAATACTTTTTGAACCCAACTCAATTTCTCCTTCGCTATCGGACTTAATACCAGCTAATTTTTCAAAAAAATTTTTTGTGTCTTTATCCATGAGCTTCACCTTTTTTTATTTTTTCGAAATCCCAAAATACAAATAAGGCCGCGATTATTAAAAATATTGTCGGATAGATTATTATCTCCTTTGATATTAGTATAAAGTAATTAAAAGTAGCGTGCAAGAGGGTGGCAATGGCAAGGCCTTGAAAAATTTCTAATTTCCAATTTCCAATTTTCAACAACGATTTTGCCCAATAATAGCCGACGATGGCTGAACTTAGTGCATGAAGCAATGTGGCGCCGACAAAACGCAGGGTAATAACGCTAAAAGCATCGGATAAAGCTTTTACGTTTGACAATACAGCGATATTCTCCAACATTGCAAAGCCTAAAGCCGCGGTAATCATATAAATCATCGCGTCAATTGGCTCGTCAAAACATACCTTCTTTCTGATTATTAAATAGGCGGCTGAAAATTTTAACGCTTCCTCAATAAAGCCAAAACCGAAAAAAGCGAAAATACTATAATTATTAATTTGCGCTGAATTTAAAATGCTTCGTAACGCAAATTGCAAACCAAGTGCGAAAAAAGTGCTAAAAATTCCGGCAATAAAAACTACCGCAATCACCTTTTTTGGCTCAGGATGAATATCTTCTTTAAGAAAAAAGAAAAGCCAAGCGAATGAAGGAAGTAATCCAAGTAAAATAGCAAAAACAATCATTTCAGTAAAATTTTATATTTATTTTACCATTTTTCCACCATTAAAAGGTTTTTATTTTTAACTGGCAGTTGTTGATAAATTTCTTCGGTGATAAAAGGCATAAACGGGTGAAGAAGCTTTAAAGATTTTTTTAAGATTTCTAAAAGCATAAACTGCGCTGCTTGTTGGTCTTTTTTATTTTCGCTTTTTAATCGCGCTTTAGTACTTTCAATAATTTTATCGCAAAAAACGTGCCAAAAATAGTGATAAATTTCTTCGGCTGCCAGATAGAATTTAAAAGATTCTATCTGTTTAGTGATTTTATTTTTTATATTTTCAAATTCTTTCAGATATTTTTTGTCTCTCGCATTCAGTTGAATTTTTTTACTGTCGTTTAAATTCGCGTTTTCTAAATTCATTAAAACAAATCTTGAGGCCTGCCAAATTTTATTGGCGAAATTTCTGTAGCCGCGAATTTTTTCCTCATAAATTATCGGGTCATTGCCAGGGGCATTGCCAACTATTAAAGCCATCCGCAAAGCGTCAGCGCCATATATTTCAATTACACCTAAGGGGTCTATAACATTACCTTTTGATTTTGACATTTTTTGCCTGTCTTTATCGCGCACTAATCCGTGAAGGTAGACATATTTAAAAGGCGCTTTGCCTGTTACATAAATTCCAAGCATTATCATTCTGGCGAAACAGAAAAACAAAATATCCAAGCCGCTTTCCATTACTGAAGTCTGATAGAATTA
>CAYIWD010000011.1:11840-19601 GCA_964367055.1 uncultured Candidatus Saccharibacteria bacterium | reverse complement strand
ATAAAATCTTTAGTCGGCGCCAATTCTTATCTCGGCGTTGATATCGGAACCGCTTCAATTAAAATGGTGGAAATCTCTTCCGGTAAACATCAGCCAAAACTTCAAAATTATGGAGTTTTAGAAAGCTACGGCCATTTGGAGCGGCTTAACGACGCTATCCAGACCAGTGGTTTAAAAATAATGGAGAACGAAACAGCCAAGATGCTAAAAATGCTTTTGAATAAATTAAAAATTAAGTCTCACCAAGCCATTGCTTCAATTCCGTCTTTCTCGTCTTTTATTACTTTAATAGAAATACCGTCAATGCCGGAATCAGATACTGACAAAACTGTTTCTTTCCAAATTCGCCAACACATTCCTTTGCCCGCTTCTGAGGTGGCTATTGAGTGGTTTAAGGTTGGAGAAATAGAAGAGGACGGCTTCACTAAGCAGCAGATTTTGATTATTTCCGTGCCCAAAGAACAAATTAGGAAGTTCCAAAATATTTTTAAATTAGCTGGCTTGGAATTAAAAGCGGTCGAAATAGAAAGTTTAAGTTTAATAAGGGCATTAGTTGGTAGCGACCCGACACCGACCTTACTGGTAGATATTGGTGGCCGGTCCACTAATATCGCTGTTTCAGAGCTGGGTTTTCTTAAATGTAATTATCAGACTGATTTTAGCGGCGCTTCCTTAACCCAGGCAATTAGTAGCGGCTTAAATATTAATGTTAGAAGGGCTGAAGAACTTAAAAAACAAAAGGGTATTTTGGCTGGCGCAGGAGGATATGAGTTATCCACATTAACTATTCCTTTTTTAGATGCTATAATTAGCGATGTAGGACGGGCAAGGGTTAATTACGAAAAAAACCAAGGAATAAAATCTAGGATTGAGCGAATAATTTTAGCTGGCGGCGGAGCCAATCTGTTGGGTATTGAAAAATACGTTGAAGAACAACTGGGCTTACCAACATTTGTCGGTAATCCGTTTTTAAAAGTAGAATATCCATCTGGGATTGAACCATTTGTTAAAGAGTTGGGCCCAAATTTTAGCGTGGCTATCGGATTGGGCATAAGAGAGTTTATTTAAAAGATTGTAATTTATGTCTCAATACACCAAAAGCGCTTTAGAACAGCAGTTAAAAACACCGACAAAGATGCCGGTTGGTTGGCCTTGGCGGTTACTTATCTTTTCAACTATTATTTTAGGAACAGCAACCATTAGCTATTTCGGGATAACCCTGGGCTATAAGCCGTATTTAAATTCTCAAATAAGCGTTCTTGATAGTAAAATTAATGATTTATCTAAAACTATCGGTAACGACCAACAGAAAAATTTAATAACCACCTATTCTCAATTAGTCAATATTCAAAACTTATTAGATTCTCACACTGTTACTTCTAAGCTTTTTGATCTATTAGAGAAGAATACTCTTACACAGGTTTATTATGTTTCTTTAGATTTATCTTTGCTAGAAAAAAGACTTAAGATTGATGGTTCAGCGCCTAGTTATGACATTTTGTCTCAACAGCTAGAAGTACTTAGAAAAACGCCGAATATAGAAAGGGTTATCGTGAACGATTCAAAAATTATAGATGATGGGACTGTTCGTTTTTCCATTCAGTTAATATTTAAGCCAGAATTAGTAAAATAAAAAATATGAGAGCTTCAAGTAAAAGATTTGTAAGTATTCTATTAGCGATTGTAATGTTTATCGCATCACTTTTTATTTACAGCACTTTAATTTTACCGGCCTATTCTGAGGTTACAAATTTAAGAGCCGAAGTAGTTGCGAGAACACGACTTATTGCTGAAGAGGAAGCATCAATTGGGCAAGTTCAAAAACTTTTAAGCGAGTATAAAGATGTGGCAGTGATTCAAGACACGATTTCTTTGATTTTACCCATATCGCAAAATATTGCCTTAGGAGTCAGCCAAATTAGCGGTCTATCTAAAATTAACAGCCTAATCCTTGACTCGTTATCAACGCAGGAATTGGCAATTAAACCATCAACGCAACCAACCTTGATTAAGGGCATGGGTACTTTAAGATTTAGTTTGCATTTAATAGGCAGCTATGAAAATTTTAAGGCATTTCTTAAGAATTTGGAAACCAATATAACCTTAATTGATTTAGTAAGTCTAAAAATAGAATCTGGGTCAAGAGTCGGCGGAAATATATTTTCCTATAGTATAATCGCAGATACGTATTATCAAAGTAACTAAAATTATGGCAATAATTATTGAAGAAGAAAAAAAAGGAATTAATTGGTTCGCTTTGGTGTCAATTATTTTGGTGGTAATTATTATAGCCAGCGCCGTTTATTATTTATTTTTTGCTCCAGTGCCACTAATTGAAAAAATTGTGCCGACAAACTTGCAGTCTATTCAGGAACTCTCGAATATACAATTACAACCAGGGGTTATTATTAATAATTCTAAATTCCAAATTCTGAAAACATATGTTAATCCAATAAATGTTGGGCCAGTCGGCAAGAATAATCCGTTTGTAAGGTAAATGGACAACAAAACTTTCCTTCAAGAATTAACCAAAGAAGGACTTTTAACCGAAGAGTCAACTAAAAAAATTATTACTGATGCGTCTTTGGGTAGGGTAAGCGCCGAAGAATTAATCCATGATCGGCGTTTGGTTGATGAAGAGGCTATTGCTAAAATAAAAAGCCGCGTTTTAGGCGTCCCTTATAAAAAAATTAAAATTGAAGAAGTTGAAGAAGATATTTTGAAATTAGTGCCCGAAGAAACTATTCGGAACTATAAAGTCATACCTCTTTCTCGTTCTAGTGATACGTTAATAGCGGGGATGGTTAATCCCGACGATGTTAAAGCTCAGGAAGTTCTAAAATTTATTGCCAAACAATTGCGGCTTAATTTAGGTGTTTATTTAATTACTCAATCAATCTGGGAATTGGCTCTAAGGCGTTATTCTCCATATAAAAGCGAAATTGAAATTGCCACTAAATCGCTTAATCTTCAAGCAGGGAAGGGCTTAGCGGTTTATCAAAAAACTATTCAATTGGAAGAGGGAGCAAGAATTTCCGAAGAGGCGCCGATTATCAAAATTGTCGCTTCCACACTAAAAGAAGCGGTTTGGCAGAAAGCTTCTGATATTCATATTGAGCCGCAAAGAGAACGGTTGCGGATTAGATTTCGACTTGACGGCGTTCTTCAGGAAGTTTCTTCAATGCCCATAGAGCTGCATCAGCCGATTATTTCTCGGATTAAAGTTCTTTCTAATTTAAAAATTGATGAGAACAGAATTCCGCAAGATGGCCGTTTTAGAACAGTACTTTTTGGTCGGGATATTGATTATCGAGTAGCTACTTTCCCCACACCCGTCGGAGAAAAGGTTGCAATTAGGGTTTTAGATCCGACGGTCGGTTTAAAAGGTCTAGAAGAATTAGGATTAATAGGTAGAAATTATGCTATAATTAAAGAAAATATTCAAAAGCCATTTGGAATGGTTTTAATTACCGGGCCAACCGGCTCGGGTAAAACCACTACTCTTTATGCCATAATGCAGATTCTTAATAAGGAGGGGGTTAACATTGTTAGTTTAGAAGACCCTGTTGAATATTTTATTGATGGTTTGAACCAATCGCAGGTTAGACCAGAAATTGGCTATGATTTTGCCTCTGGTTTGCGGCAGATTCTTCGTCAGGACCCCGACGTAATTATGGTAGGTGAAATTCGAGATAATGAAACCGCCGGCTTAGCAATTCACGCTGCCCTAACTGGTCATATTGTACTTTCTACTCTTCATACCAACGATGCCCTGGGAGTAATTCCACGCTTAATTGATATGAAGGTAGATTCATTTTTGCTTCCACCATCTTTAAATTTAATGTTGGCTCAACGTTTAGTTGTTCGGCTTTGCGAACAGTGTAAAAAAGCGGAGAAAGCTCCGGAAAAAATTCAAGAAATTATTAAGCGTGAAATAGAAAAATTACCAGAAGAAGCTGTCGGAAATCATAAGTCGGAAGTCGGAAATTTTAAAATATATCATTCTACTGGTTGTTCTGCTTGTCAAAATAAAGGAGTTAAGGGTCGTGTGGCCCTATGTGAAATTTTAAAAATGACTCCAGAGCTTGAAAAAATTATTAATACTAACCCTACCGAACACCATATTTTTGAAGAAACTCAGCGCCAGGGAATGATTAGCCTGCGTCAAGATGGAATTTTAAAAGCGCTTGATGGTTTGGTTTCTATTGAAGAGGTATTGCGGGAAACAATGGAAGTGTAGTATAATTTTAAAAACATGGACTACAAACAACAACTTGATGATTTATTATTAGCCACGGCTCGGCAGAATGCTTCTGATTTGCATTTAGCGGTTGGTAGGCATCCGATGCTTAGAATTGACGGTGTTTTGATCCCTCTTCAAAAAGAGCCGATGGTTACGCCAGAAGTAGTAGAAAATTTAGTCTCTAGTCTACTTACCCAAGAACAAAAACAAGAACTTTTAGAAAAAAGAGAACTCGACATTTCTTATAGCTTTGAAGATAAAGCTAGGTTCAGGGTCAATGTTTTTCACCAAAGGGGCTATTTGGCAGCGGCTTTGCGTCTTATCCCTTCTCAAATTAGAACTATTGAAGAATTAAGATTACCGCCAATTCTCCATGATTTTACTAAACTCTCTCAAGGTTTTATTTTGATAGTTGGTCCGGCAGGCCACGGTAAATCAACCACTTTGGCTGCCTTACTTGATGAAGTCAACCATACTCGCACCGACCATATTATCACCATTGAAGACCCTGTAGAATATATTTTTACACAAGATAAATGTATCGTTTCTCAAAGAGAGGTAAAAACTGATACCTTAAATTTTCATAAAGGACTTCGTTCGCTTTTACGCCAGGATCCTGACGTGATCATGATTGGTGAAATGCGCGATAGAGAATCAATTGCGACAGCTATGACCGCAGCAGAAACTGGTCATTTGGTTTTTTCCACTTTACACACTAATTCAGCTGCCCAAACCATTGATCGAATTATTGATAGTTTTCCATCTGAGCAGCAAGGTCAGATTTCTTCGCAATTAGCCGCTACTTTAGTAGGGATTGTTTCTGAACGTTTAATCCCGCGCATCGAAGGCGGGAGAACGCCAGCTTGTGAAATAATGATTTCTAATCCGGCAATCCGCAATCTCATTCGTGAAAAAAAGGCATACCAAATTGATTTAGTCATTGAAACTTCAATGCAAGAAGGAATGATGAATTTAAATCGTTCGTTGGTTGATTTGGTAAAAAATAAAGAAATTTCTTTAGAAAACGCAGAACTACATTCTTTAAACCCGAGCGAATTAAGGATATTACTTGAGAGGAGTTAAAATTCTTAGGTCTTAGGTTTTAGTTTTTAGGTTTTAGTAATTTAACCTAACACCCAACACCTAACACCTAACACCTAAAATTGAAATTTAAATACAACGCTAGAACTCAAGAAGGGGAATTTCAAACCGGTTATGTTGACGCCGTAAATCGCGAAGCGGCGATTAATGTCCTAACCGGCAATAATCTTTTTATTTTAAATTTGGGTGAGGCGGAAAAAATTCGTTGGTACGATAGAATTTTAGGTTTTTTTAATCGAATAAAGATTGTTGATTTAATGGTTTTCACCCGCCAATTCGCCACCTTAATGGAATCAAAGGTGCCAATAGGCAATAGCTTAAGAATTCTCTACCAACAAACAGAAAAACAATTTTTAAAAGAAACAATTTTTAAAATTTCTTCTGATGTTGACGCCGGACTTGCTTTGTCTCAAGCAATGGAGCGTCAAGGAAAAGTTTTTTCCGAGTTTTATCTCAATATGATTCGCTCGGCTGAGATTACCGGCCGTTTAGAGGAAGCGATGATATTTTTGGCTGATTATTTAGATAAAGAATTGGTCTGGAGGAGTCGCATTCGGAACGCCTTAATTTATCCAATTACTGTGTTAATTTTATTTTTTGTGGTGGCGATGATAATGCTGGTCGTTGTTTTTCCCCAAATCGGACCGATTTTTGAAGAAACCGGCACCAATTTGCCGCTTATCACAAAAATATTTTTAGGCGCCGGTGCTTTTACCCTTAACTGGTGGTGGGCGATTATTGCAATAAGTGTTGCGACCGTCTTTTTACTAATAGATTATTTTCGGAGCAAAGAAGGCAAAGTGGTTTTTAATGAACTTATAATTAAAATACCGGTTATAGGAAAACTTCTTAGAAAAATGTATGTGGCTCGCTTTGCCGAATCAACCAGTATTTTGACAAAAGGCGGCATTCCTATACCTCAAGCAATTGAAATTAGCGGCAACGCTGTTGGAAATATTGTCTATCAAGATATTTTACACGAAATCGCAGAAGGAGTTCGTGGCGGAGCGTTATTTTCAGAACTTTTAGCTCAAAACGAATATTATTTTCCGCCTTTAGTGAACCAGATGGTGGCTATTGGCGAAGGCACTGGCCGGCTTGATAAAATTTTATCAAGAATTTCAAATTTTTACACTCGGGAAGTCAATGATATGTTGAATAATTTAGTAGAGTTAATCCAGCCGGCTTTGATAGCCGTAGTCGGTATTTTTGTGGGATTACTGTTTGCATCCATTTTACTTCCGATATATAATTTAGCGCAAGCATTCTAAAAAAGGTCGAAAAAATAATTTGATAATTTTCCTATGGGAAAAAATAAAGGATTTACTTTAATTGAAATTCTTATCGTGGTTGCTATTATCGGTATTTTGGCTTCAATAATTTTGGTTGGTTTGGGTTCGTTTAGGTCTCGTGGTCGGGACGCTCGCAGAATTGCTGATTTACACCAAGTTCAAAACGGTTTAGAACTTTATTTCACAAAAAATGGTAGCTATCCCAGTGACGCTGCTTGGGCAAATCTAACCACTACTCTTAAGGGTGCGGGAATTGGCGTGAACGCAGTTCCAAACGATCCGACAATAGGATCGAATTATATCTACGCCGCTGCTTCAGGAGGATACGTTTTGGCTGCTACTTTAGAAGACGTCAATAATCCTGCGCTCACTAATGATGTCGATAGCACTGTTAACGGCGTTGGTTGTGGTGATCCGGTTTACTGCGTTCAATTTTAATTTGTTTAACCTTGTTTTATTTATTTTTGGCTTAACAGTTGGAAGCTTTATAAATGTTGTTAGTCTGCGCTATCAGCCGGGCCGCCGTGTTTTTGACGCAAAAATAATCGGCGGTCCGACTGATTGGAATAATCGTTCTCATTGCCCCTATTGCGGCAAGATATTAAATTGGTATGAATTAATACCAATTTTTAGTTTTTTAATCCAACTCGGCAGGTGCCGGAGTTGTGACCATAAATTATCGTTTCAATATCCAATAGTTGAAATTTTAAGCGGTTTAATTTTTGTTTTTGTTCCTTGGCATATCACCAATCTTCAATCTTCAATTTTCAATTATTCAATTACTTTTATTTGGCTCATCATTTTTACCCTGTTTCTTCTTTTATCAATTATTGATTTGCGCCATATGATTATTCCCAATTCATTGAATTTAAGTTTGGCGATTTTAGGGGTAATAAATATATTTATTAATAATTATTATCAAAGATTTAATTTTTTAAATGGTTCTTTTTTAGGGGTGTATGCGCCAATTTTCGGCTTAAGAGAAAATATCTGGTTTAATTATTTATTGGCTAGCTTTTTCGCAGTAGCTATTTTCGGCTTAATAATACTTATCAGCCGAGGCAGAGCAATGGGTTTAGGCGATTTAAAGCTTGTGGCTTCTTTGGGTTTAATTTTCGGCTGGCC
>CAYIWD010000011.1:2630-11740 GCA_964367055.1 uncultured Candidatus Saccharibacteria bacterium | reverse complement strand
GGCGAGCGCCAGATAGCGCTTTTTAAAGAGCAGGCAAAAGTTATTAATGTGCTTTCTCGCGCTAAATCTTTAGCGATTGCTACTTTTGGCCAGAGCGCTAATGTGCCTTGCGGTTTTGGCGTACATTTTGAAATGTCAAGTTTTTTAATATTTAAGGATTTAGAGAGCGATTGTTTAAACGCGGATAAAAAATATTCTGGACCCTCAGAAATATACGAATCTTTTGTGTTAGATTCAAGAGTGGTATTTGACACATTAACTTTGTCTGATATTGTCTTTATTCCTCCTGACCCCATTGTTATAATTACTCCTGAACAAGACCAAGCCACAATCACCATAAAAACTGTTATCGGAAGCGATTCAAAGACTATAAAAATTAACAGTGCCGGGCAAATAAGTACATAAGTAATTATGAAACATGAAAAAGGTCAGCTTTTAGTTGAGTCAATGATTGGCATAGGAATCGCCTTGGTTGGACTTCTTGGAATCTTAGGTCTTATTTCTAATTCGGCCAGCCTAAATCGGATGGTCAGCCAGCAATTGATTGGTAATTATTTGGCTTCTGAAGGCATTGAAATAGTAAAAAATCTTCTCGATGCTGATTGGATGCAGGATGGAGTTTGGAATGATACTTTTATAACTTCCGGCAGTTTTGAGGTAGATTATACAAGTCCAAGTTTATTATCAAATGAAAGTCGCCAACTTAATTTTAACCCAACAACTAATCTTTATTCGTATCAAAGTGGTGGTAGTTCTACCCCTTTTACTCGGACTATTAATATTCAATTTATTGGTTCAGATGAGGTTAAAATTAATTCAATTGTCACTTGGAATACGCGCGGTGGCGCAAATTTTTCGGTTAATTTAGAAGACCACTTTTTTAATTGGAGATGATAACAAATAAAATGAAACTAAAAACTTTTAGGGCTTTTACCGTAATTGAGCTCTTAGTGGCAATGGGGTTATTTATTATTTTAATGGGCATTGCAGCTGGCAGTTTTATTAGGGCAATGAGAACACAACGTGCCATTGTGGCGTTAATGGCGGCTAATGATAACGCGAGTTTAACCTTAGAACAGATGGCCAGAGAAATAAGGACGGGTTCTAATTTTATTAAGCTTTCTGAGACTGAATTACGATTTGATAATGCTTATACTGTTCCGGTTGTTTATAGACTTGAAGGTGGAGCTGTTGAACGAGGTACTACTGACATTAACTTTATAACTACTTATAAAAAAATTACCGCTGATAATGTAAAAGTCAATAATTTTGTGATTAAACTTTTTGGGCAAAACCCTGGTGATGGCTATCCGCCAAGAATTACTATTTCTATTTCAGCTACCGGCATAAATTCATTTCTCGAGGGCGTTTCCACTAATATTCAAACAACAATCAGCGCAAGAATATTAGACAGCTGATTAGTAATGAGTAAAAAGTAATGAGTTAAGAAGACTTATTACTCGTAACTTGAAATTCAAAACTATACTATAATGAAACTCATAACTCATAACTCAAAACTGAAAACTAATCATGGGCAGGCAATGCTACTCACGGTTTTAATTTTGGGC
This sequence comes from uncultured Candidatus Saccharibacteria bacterium, assembly GCA_964367055.1. GTDB lineage: Bacteria > Patescibacteriota > Minisyncoccia > UBA6257 > UBA9933 > UM-FILTER-39-64. Next base: position 10,172 of record CAYIWD010000011.1, on the reverse strand, counting down.
AGCACTATTTTGGCCGCTTCAACAATCGCCGGTTATTTAACGGTTCTAAAAATCAGAGCTTCTTCTGATACCACTAATTCCACCAAAGCTGTTTTTGCCGCTGATACTGGAATTGAGTGGGAATTATATAAATATATTAAAAACCAGCCCGACTATCCTAAGCCAACATTTTCTAATGGCGCTAGTTTTGATAGTTTTAATGAAAGCGGTATTATCAAATCTCGTGGTCAATCAAGTAATATTTTTAGGGCTTTTGAGGTAGATTTTTCAGGACCGCCCACTCCTTAGTCATAATATAGTAAAGCCGGTTAGTGTATTACTAATCGGCTTTTTTTGATATAATTTAATAATGATGGATAAAAAATCCGCAAAAGAGCGCGTTGAACACCTGAAAAAAGTCATTAATAAATACCGCTATAGGCGGCTGGTTTTAAACAAAGAAGAAGTTTCGCCAGAAGCAGAAGACGCCTTAAAAAAAGAGCTTTTTGATCTGGAAAATCAATATCCAGAATTAATTACGGCTGATTCGCCAACGCAACGTGTGGGTGGTAAGCCGCTTAAAGAATTTAAAAAAGTGCGGCATGAAACAGCGATGCTTTCTTTTAACGACGCTTTTTCCGAAAGTGATATTAATGATTGGTTGACGCGGGTAGAAAATTATTTGGGACACAAAATTAAGCGGGAATTCTATTGTGAACTGAAAATTGACGGTTTGGCAATTGAATTGGTTTATGAGAATGGAATTTTTATACAAGGTTCAACTCGGGGTGATGGAATTATTGGCGAAGATATCACTCAGAATTTAAAAACCGTTGAAGCAATTCCACTTAAACTAGAAACTAAAAACTTAAGAACTAAAAAACTGATTGTCAGGGGCGAGGTATATCTCGCCAAAAATGAATTCGAAAGGATTAATCGCGAGCAAGAAAAAAGGGGTGGGAAAGTTTTTGCTAATCCGCGAAATATGGCAGCTGGCTCTCTTAGGCAGCTTGACCCAAAAATCACAGCTAGTCGTAAATTAGATTCTTTTACTTATGAGGTTGTCACAGATTTGGGGCAAAAGACTCACGAAGAGAAACACCAGATATTAAAAGATTTGGGTTTTAAAATTAATCCCAATAATAAGTCGGCAAATTCGTTGGAAGAAATTTTTGAATTTAGAAATTATTGGGAAAAACACCGCGAAAAATTACCCTACGAAATTGATGGCATTGTGATAATTATTAATAATAATAAGATTTTTGAAAGTGCCGGTGTTATTGGTAAAGCGCCGCGAGGAGCTATCGCTTATAAATTTTCCCCAAAAGAATCAGCTACAATTATTGAAGAGATTAAAGTTCAAGTTGGCCGCACTGGCACTTTAACGCCAGTCGCGGTTTTAAAACCAGTTGAAATTGGCGGAATAACAATTACTCACGCCACCTTACATAATTTTGGCCAAATTGAAAAATTGGGCGTAAAAATAGGCGATACCGTCGTTATTTCTCGGGCCGGCGACGTAATTCCTCAGGTTATTAATGTTTTAAAAAATTTGCGCAGCGGTAAAGAAAAAAGAATTGCAATCCCGAAAATTTGTCCGATTGATGGTTCAAAAGTTATTGCTGAAGGCGCATATTATCGTTGCTCAAACCCCAAATGTGGCGCTCGCAATAGAGAAATTATTAGACACTTTGTTTCAAGACCCGGTTTTAATATTGAGGGTTTAGGCCCGAAAATTATTGACCGATTTTTGGACGAAGGATTAATTTCCGATGCGGCTGATATTTTTGAATTAAGAAGTGGCGATATTGCAGTGCTTGAAAGATTTGGCGAGAAATCAGCCGAAAACATTGTTAATGAAATCCAGCAAAATAAAGAAGTTCCTTTAAACCGTTTCATTTATGCTGTGGGGATTTTGCAGGTAGGTGAAGAAACAGCCGTAGCTTTGGCGAAAAATTTCTCTGTTTCTGATATTAAAGAATTAATTAAAAAATATAAAAATTTATCTTTAGAGAATTTACAGGAAGTTTCTGATATTGGACCAAAAGTGGCGCAAAATATTTATGATTGGTTTCGTAGCGAACGAAATATCAAGTTTTTGGAAAAGTTAGAAAAAGCGGGAATTAAATTAGAAAGTATCAAGTATCAAGTATTGGGTATTAAGCTAAAAGGAAGAACTTTCGTTTTTACCGGCGAACTTAAAATAATGTCGCGTGAAGCAGCTAAAGAAAAAGTTAGGCAATTAGGCGGCGATGTTTCTGAATCGGTTAGCAAGAAAACTGATTATGTGGTAGTCGGTTTAGTGCCCGGCTCAAAATACGAAAAAGCAAAACGGCTGGGCGTTAAAACAATTGACGAAAAAGAATTTATTGACATTATTAAATAAATTTGGGATATAATTACTTATATGGAAATTGATAAGAAGACATTAGAATACTTGGCCGAATTGGGAAGAATTGAAATAGGAAAAAAAGAAGAAGAAAAATTACTTAATGACCTCCAGAAAATTTTGGAGTATTTTGACGAGTTGAAAAGCGTTGATACTGAAAATATTGAGCCAATGGCTGGCGGCACTGCCCAAAAAAATGTTTTTAGGGACGACGAGAAAGACGAAAATGGAAAAACAAAAAATGAAAATTTAGTCAGACAGTTTCCCGAAAAACAAAACGGCTATTTGAAGGTGCCGCCTGTTTTCGAATAATTTATGGATATTAATGGATTAACAATTAAAAAGTTTCACGATGGCTTGATGAATAAAGAATTTTCCGCTTTTGAGGCGGCAGAGAATTTTTTTAGCGATATAGAAAAAAAAGACGAGGAAATCGGCGCTTATTTACATTTAACAAAAGATTTAGCTTTATCTCAAGCGAACAAAATTGATGTTGATTTAGCTAGAAGCCTGCCTGCCGGTAGGCAGGGAAAAGATTTGGGCATTTTAGCTGGTTTACCAATAGCTATAAAGGACAATATTTTAATTGAAGGCGAGCAAATAACAGCTGGTTCAAAAATTTTGGAAAATCATATCGCTAGTTATGACGCTACGGTTATTAAAAAATTAAAACAAGCTGGCGCAGTTTTTTTGGGCAAAACTAATTTAGACGAATTTGCTATGGGCTCGTCAACTGAAAATTCCGCTTTTAAAATCACGCATAATCCTTATGACTTAGAGCGGGTGCCCGGTGGCTCATCAGGCGGTTCAGCTGCGGCTGTTTCGTCTGATATGGCTGTGGCGGCTTTGGGGTCAGATACCGGCGGCTCAATTCGCCAGCCAGCTGGTTTTTGCGGCGTAGTGGGATTAAAACCGACTTATGGGGCGGTTTCGCGTTATGGGCTAATTGCTATGGCTTCCAGTTTAGACCAAATTGGGCCAATTACAAAAACTGTGGAAGACGCTGAAATTCTTTTTGAAGCAATAAGAGGAAAAGACATGCAAGACGCGACAAGCGTAAATTATGAATCAGGAATTAGAAATTATGGGTTAGAGGATATTCGGAAATTGAAAATAGGCTTACCGAAAGAATATTTCATCGAAGGATTGGACAAACAAACTTCGTCAGCCATTGATGAGGCGATTAAACTTTTAAAATCTCTAAAAATAGAATTTAAAGAAATTAGCTTAGCGCACACTAAATACGCTTTATCTTGTTATTATATTATTATGCCAGCAGAAGTTAGCGCAAATTTAGCGAGATTTGACGGCATTAGATATTCACGAATTTCTAACCCCCACTCTCTAATTTCCAATTTGAAAGATATTTATTTTAATCAGCGAGGCAGGGGATTTGGCGCAGAAGTTAAGCGAAGAATTATTTTAGGGAATTTTGTTTTATCGTCTGGCTATTACGACGCTTATTATTCCAAAGCGCAGAAGGTCAGGCGATTAATTAAGACTGATTTTAATAAAGCATTTGCTGGAGTGGATGTTATTTTAACGCCTGTTTCGCCGACCCTGCCTTTTAAAATAGGCGAAAAAGTTGATGACCCATTGGCGATGTATTTATCGGATATTTTTACTATTCCGGTGAATTTGGCAGGACTGCCCGGCTTAACTATTCCGGTTAAAAAATATAAAATAGATAGGGGAGAATTGCCAATTGGTTTTCAGTTAATTGGCAAACCATTTCGCGAAGCCGATATTTTAGGAATAGGAAAATATTACGAACAATTATGATTGCTGATTTTATAAACTTTATTTCGGATAATCTATTAATTATTCAAATTATTTCTTTTTTGATTTCGTCTATTTTATTAGGGTTGATTATTTATTTTATTTCTAAAACAGATGTACTTAGCGAGCCGATTGAACATTTTTTTGAGATTTTTGGCAAGGCTGATATGTTAAAACGCCGGACGATTAAGGGCTGGAAAGAGATTAAAAGGAAATTAAAATCTGGCGAGGTAAATGATTTAAAATCGGCGATTCTTGAAGCAGATAAAATTTTGGCTGATATTTTAAGAATGGCTGGATATCCGGGAAAAGATTTAGATGAACGTTTAGAACAAATGGCGCCGGGCCAATTTTCAAATCTTGAAGAATTAAAACAAGCTCATAAATTTAAGGCTCGGATTGTAAATGAGCCGAATTTCGCAATTTCTACAAATGAAGCGCAAGTCATTATTGAGATTTATAAAAAAGTATTTCAGGAATTGAACTTGATTGAATAATTAAGTAAGATATGTAAATCATTATCAAGCCATGGCTTTATAATGATTTAAAATTTGAAAATTTGTAGAATTTTTGTTTATGATGCGTTTAATTTGCTCGCTATCAGCGCGGAAATGTTTTATTTTCTGCTAAAAAGTTTAGATTATTTTTATTAGTATTGGCAGAATAATTTTTATGTGCTATCCTGTTTTTAGCTCTAAAACAAATAAAAATAAAGGAGGAATCAACGCTTATGAAAGGGAAACTTCAAAAAATAAAAGAAATTGTTGAAAAAGAAATGGAGGGAGCTGAATCTGCTCATGATTTTCTTCATGTGATGCGAGTTTATAATTTAGGCCTGCATTTAGCAAAGAACGAGACAAACGTAGATTTTGAGATACTGAAAACGGCCATTTTGTTACACGACATTGCCCGAGTTAAAGAGGATGAGGATACTTCCGGAAAAATTGACCACGCAATTCTGGGCGCGAAAATGGCTAAGAAAATTTTAAGAAATTTAAATTATAAGGAGGAGAAAATAAAACAGATTAAACACTGCATTATCGCCCACAGGTTTAGAAGCGGAAACGAGCCCCAAACAAAAGAGGCTAAGATTTTATTTGACGCTGATAAATTGGATGTTCTGGGAGCAATAGGAGTTGCGAGGTCTTTAGCCATAGCAGGGAGATATGGTGAAAAAATTTACTTGGATATCCCGATTGCCAAATATATCAAAGAGAATCTTGTAGGCGGAAAGGCAAATGGGAGAATTAAAGATACTTCAAAACATGCTCCTAATTTAGAATATGAATTAAAATTCAAGCATATTCCCAACAAGCTATACACTAAAAAGGCGAAAAGAATTGCCAAGGGAAGACTAAGATTTATGGAACAATTCTTTAAAAGATTAAAGAAAGAAATGGATGGAGAAATGTAAGGAATTTGTTTTACTGTTCATGTACAAGTCAGCGGCTTTGTTTGAGAAAAGTGTCTCGCAGGCCGAGCGGGCATGGTCTCCGACCGCGGTCGGAGGAGCGAAGTCGAGAGTAAGCGGCAATTTCCTCGCTGGGGAAATTGACCGCGTCTTTTCGAAAATAAAGCCGCTGACTAAAATTTTAATTTAATTCTGCAATATTTTTTCTTGCCGCTGCGAAGTAAGATTTCTCCTTTTTGAAAATCAGATTCAGTGAGTAAAAGATTAGGGTTATCCAATCTTTTTTCGTTTAAATAAGCGCCGCCTTGGATGATTAATCTCCGGGCTTCGGAAATTGATTGAGCTAAGCCAGCTGAAATAAATAATTTAGAAATTAAAATTCCGTTTTTTAGTTCTTTTTTGTCTAAATAAATAGTTGGAACTGAATCTATTTGCTTTTGTCCGTCGCCGAAAAGTGAAGCAGAAGCACTTTTGGCTTTTTTTGCCGCTTCCTCGCCGTGAATAATTTTTGTCGCTTCAAACGCCAAAATTTCTTTGGCGCGCATAATTTCAGCGTCCTTTAATTTCGCGTATTTTTTGATTTCTTCCAGTGGCAGAAAAGTGAAAATAGACAAAAATTTTATCACGTCAGCGTCATCGGTATTAATCCAGAATTGATAATATTCATAGGGCGATGTTTTTTGTGCGTCAAGCCACACAGCGCCAGCTTCGGATTTACCCATTTTTTTGCCAGAAGCGGTTTTTATTAAGGGAAAAGTAACCCCATACGCTTCTTTTTTTTCTAATCTACGAATAAGTTCAACGCCTGCCACGATATTGCCCCATTGGTCGCTTCCGCCGATTTGGGCTCGGCAATCGTATTTTTTAAAAAGATACCAGAAGTCATAGGCCTGCAGCAATTGATAATTAAATTCAAGAAAAGAAATTCCTCTCGCCAGCCTGATTTTTATCGCTTCGTGAGTCAACATTCTATTAACGCTGAAATGAACTCCGAAGTCGCGGAGAAATTCAATGTAATTTAGTTTGGTTAGCCAATCCGCGTTATTCAAAAGCAAAGCGCGATTTTTATTAAAATCTATAATATTGGAAACTTGTTTTTTGATTAAATCAACATTGTCTTTGATTTGTTGGTGGCTCATTATTGGCCTGGCTTTGTCTTTGCCGCTCGGGTCGCCCACTAATCCTGTGCCGCCGCCAGCGAGAAATATTGGCCTGTGTTCAAGTTTTTGCGCCCAAGCCATTGCCATCAATGGTTCTAAATTCCCGATATGCAAACTTGAAGCAGTCGGGTCAAAGCCGATATAAAAAGTGATTTTTTGTTTGGTGAGCAATTGCCGTAAATTGTTTTCGTTAGTGACTTGCTCGATAAATCCACGCTCCTTTAAGATGTTGTAAAGATTTTTATTCATTTGGTTTGCTGTATCTATCTTTGTCCCTATTAATAACCTTATCAAAACTTTTTCTTATTGCTTTATCCAAATCAATATTATTTGAGTTAGCGAAACAAATAATAGTATAAATAATATCGCCAATTTCTTCTTCTAATTCTTGCTCTTTTTCGTCAACCCTTTTTGGCTTATCGCCATAGAGATGATTGACTAATCTGGCAAATTCGCCACACTCTTCATAAAGTCTCGCCAAAATAGATAAAGGCGACCAGTATTTCCAATTATTTTCCTTAAACCAATTGTCTAGTTCCTCTTGATATTTTTTCATAAATTTATTTTAAATGGATAATAAACGTATTAGCATTGACTATTTCAGGTTTATCGCGGCGGTAGGAAAAATATTTGTCTTTTTGACAATATACGCAATCTGGATGTTCGGTGATGTTTTCTGGTTTTGCGCCCGCTTCAATTAATTGAAGCGCTATCGCTTTGGGTAAATCAATAAATATTTTATCGTCTCTATTTATTATCGCATTTTTGAAATTTTTTTCAAATAAGCCGGCAACATCGTTTTGAACTTCAAAATGGCAGGATTT
>CAYIWD010000011.1:0-2530 GCA_964367055.1 uncultured Candidatus Saccharibacteria bacterium | reverse complement strand
CGGACTTTTTCATTCAATTCAGAATGTTCTGTTTTAAATAGCATATCGCCGTCGGATTTTTGAGAAAAGAAAATAGCGATATTTTGATTATTGAACCAGAGCATATTTATGGCGGGATGTCGTGAATAGTGATAGAACTATGTTGCAACGGCAAACCGAGTATATTTATATACCGAATTTAGTTGGTTAACATTATAATCTGTTTGCCGAATTAAAAATATTTTTTTTACCACTTCCAATAATTCTTTTGCTTTTGCCCTTGACCAACACCGCCTGTTTGTCGGTTAAGGCGATAACTTGATATTTTGTATTTTTAGCTGCTTTTTCAATAATAGGACGTAGCTCTTCTTCAAAGTGTGCCGTTATCAGAAAGGGAACAAAACTTAAACCCCGTAAATCTTTAAGTCCTATTACATTTCTGTCTGCGTGTTTCCAACTGGCGGCTTCAATCGTAGGACAAACTACATAACTACCGGCGCTTAATCCAAGATAAACTCCTCCTCTTTTAACAAAAGCCTTTATCATTTTATCAAGACCTGTTTTTTTAATTCTGTATAAATAATCAAAGGTGTTTCCTCCGAAAACAAAGATAACGTCTATATTTTTTAAATCATCTTTCTTAACCTTTCTATCCAGCTGAAAGAATGTGATATTCTGCTCTAGTATATTAATCCCTTTAAACTGCTTGAACTGTCTTAAAATATATTTATTTCGTTTAAGATATTTGATCGGGGTTATAACTAAAAATATCCTAATTTCAAAAGGTTTTTTATTAACCAACTTCAAAAATTCTTTTCCTATTTTAGGGTTTTTCCACCAGCCAGCTGATGTTAAAAGAAGCTTCATGTAATATGTTTTATCAGATTGGTTGAGATATATTTTGTTTGCGGGACGGACGGGATTTGAACCCGTGACCTACTCCGTGACAGGGAGTTGTGCTGCCAGGCTACACCACCGTCCCATTTTTAATAAAATTTATCACATATCGTTAGTTATTTCAATTTTTTCACAAGTTCCTTAAACTTTTTTCCTCTATCCGCATAATCTTTAAACATATCAAAACTGGCGGAAGCAGGGGAGAATACAATAGCCAATAGGGAATAGCCACTAGCTACTAGGGATTTGGCGGTTTTATAAGCGAGATTAACAGCGATTTTTAAATCTTTGACTAAAACGATTTGCGCTTTGCTGTTTGCGATTTGCCTTTTAATTTTATTTTTGTTTTCGCCGAAAAGAATTACTAGTTTAGTATTGGAATTTTTTAGGGCTTGGGAAAGAGGGGAGTAATTTAAATTTTTGTCCTTGCCACCGCTAATCAGAATTTTTGGTTCTTTGAAAGCGCGAATTGCCGCAGCCGCGGTTTGGGGATTGGTTGAAGCGGAATCATTGTAAAATTTTATTAACACTGATTTATACGGATACGACTGATTTATACGGATGACGCGAACTAATTCTAATCTGTGTTCGTTGCCGCGGAATTTTTTAATTACTTTAAGGATTTTTTCCTTTGAGCAGCCGAGCGATAAAGCGACAGTTGCCGCCATTACCGCATTTTTAAAATTATGTTGACCAGGCATTTTCAAGCCATAATGCAAATCTGCGAATGTATGCGAATGCCGCGAATTAACAGCTATTTTTTTAGCGCGGCTTTTTGAGGCAATCCATTTACTCCAGTGATTATCGCTGAAATAAAATATTTTATCTGTTTTTTTCTGCCATCTGGCGATGTTGGTTTTGGCGTCAAAATATTCTTGGATATTTTTATGGCTATCTAAATGGTCTGGAAAAACATCCAATACAACGGCAATATCAGGCGATTTTTTCGAATCTTGAAGCTGAAAGCTGGAAAGTTCTAAAATAATTAATGGCGCTGATTTATGCTGATTTTTACGCTGATTTACGCTGATTTTTGGCAAAAGTTCGATTGCTGGCTTGCCGATGTTGCCCGCTAAATAAACAGGTTTATCGCAGGCTTTAAGTATTTTGTAAAGTAAGGTTGAGGTCGTGCCTTTGCCTTTGGTGCCGGTAATGCCGATAACCTTACAGCCATTTTTTTCCGCTTCATCAAAAAATAATTTGGTGGCGCTGGAAAATTTGACGCCAGCCTTAACCGCTTTCTGAATCTCCGGCAAATTATAAGGCACTCCGGGCGAACGAAAAACAATGTCAAATTTATCCAGATTTTTTAAATAATTTTTACCGGTTTGAAATCTAACGACTTGCGATGTCGTTAGATTTAAATTTTTAGTGAGATTGGGATTTTTGTCTAAAATCCAAATTTCTGTTTTTTTATCCGCGTTAATCTGCGTGTCTATCCGCGTTAATCTGCGTCTCCTCAAGAATTTGAGGAGAGATTTTCCTTCACGGCCAAAACCTAAAATGGCGATTTTCATGGTGCCGGCGGCAGGGATCGGACCTGCGACCTAACGCTTATGAAACGCTCGCTCTGCCACTGAGCTACGCCGGCAAATTTAATGTTGCGGGGGCCGGATTTGCACCGGCGATCTTCAGGTTATGGGCCTGACGAGGT
>CAYIWD010000010.1:0-21421 GCA_964367055.1 uncultured Candidatus Saccharibacteria bacterium | reverse complement strand
AAAACTTGAAATTGTCAAAGTTCAGGATTTCGGTTCGGAATTTTTGGCCAGACCCCCGCCGCCGCAGGCGGCGAAATGCGTCCGAACTATCTCCAATATAGACCACCAAATGTCTACACAAAAAAGAGTTTTTATAATTCATGGTTGGGACGGATATCCAGAAGAAGGATGCTTTCCGTGGCTTAAGAGCGAACTGGAAAACAGGGGTTTTATTGTTAAAAATCCAGCAATGCCGGAGCCGCTAAAGCCGCAAATAGAAACTTGGGTTAAGTATCTCAAAGAACAAGTTGGCACTCCTGATGAAAATACAATCCTTTTGGGACATTCAATAGGAGCGCAAGCTATTCTGCGGTATTTGGAATCTTTACCAAAAGGCGTCAAAATCGGCGGCGTTGTATTTTTAGCGGGATGGGTTCATCTTACTGATGATGCCTACGAAACCGACGAGGATATTAAAATCGCCGAGCCGTGGTTGATGACTCCTATAAACTGGGCTGAAGTTAAATCAAAGGCAGTTAAATTTATAGCTATATTTTCCGATAACGATCCAGTTGTCCCTTTTTCTGATTCTGAAATATTTGTAAATATGTTAGGAGCAAAAATTATTATTGAACACAATAAAAAGCACTTTAGTGGCAGTGATGGCATTACAGAATTGCCGTCTGCTCTTGAATCTATACTTGAAATTGCTGGAGAAAAATAATATATATGAAAATTATTGATGTAACAGCGGCAATAATTGAAAAAGATGGCAGGTTTCTTATTGCAAAGCGGGCCAAAGGTAGACACCTGGAAAATAAATGGGAATTTCCTGGCGGCAAAATAGAAGACGGCGAGTCGCCGGAAAAGTGTTTACAAAGGGAACTGCAGGAAGAATTTGGCATTGCTACGGCAATAAAAAACTTTGTTGCGGAGAGCATTTTTGATTACGGCGACAAAACAGTCAGATTACTTGGCTATAGAGCAGAGTATATTTCAGGGGAGTTCAAATTAACCGCCCATGACGAGATTAGATGGGTCGCAGTTGATAAACTTAATGAATTTGACTTCGCTGATGCGGACATTCCTTTAATTAAAAAAATTTCCACTTTCTATGCAAACCCTCTATAATCTCCGTCGTGAATTAAAATCAAAAGCTAATCCTAAAAAAGCGAAAGCTCTTCAAAGATTTTTTAAAACTGGATATGGCGAATATGGAGAAGGAGATATATTTTTAGGCATTGTTGTGCCGGAAACGAGAAAAATCACTCAAAAATACAAAGATTTAGAATTTAAAGATTTAGGAGAATTATTGAAGTCAAAAATCCACGAAGAAAGATTAACAGCGCTTTTAATTTTAGTTGAGCAATTTAATCAATTTCAGCGCGCTTTACTCAACCATAACGCTGTGTCAAAACATAAGCATAGTGTAGTGATTAATCACTACACCACGCGAAAGCATAGCGCTACTATGCTACATCATAGTGCTATGACGCGTCATAGCGTGCAGGCGAGGAAACAAATTTTCAATTTTTATTTAAAGAATACCAAATATATTAATAATTGGGATTTAGTTGATTTGTCAGCGCCGAAAATAGTTGGAGGATACCTCCTAATGCAATCCCATAAATTTTTATACAATACTGACGCGATCGCGTCAGTATTGTATAAGTTAGTCAAATCGAAAAATCTCTGGGAAAGGCGGATTGGGATACTTTCAACTTTCGCTTTTATTAGGCAAAATAGGTTTGAGGAATCTTTGAAAATAGCTGAAATGCTTTTAAGCGACAAGCACGACTTAATTCATAAGGCAGTTGGCTGGATGCTACGGGAAGTCGGCAAGCGCTCGCAACCAACTTTGGAAAAATTTCTGAAAAAACACGCTTCAAAAATGCCCAGGGTAATGCTAAGATACGCGATAGAAAGGCTGTCGGAGGCGAAGAGGTCCGACCTTTTGTCGGACTCCGACAAGGTTCGGAGAGGGGGTGGTTAAAAAATGGGTAAAATTTGGTAGATTAAGGATATAAAATATGGCTATTAATCTTTCGCCGTTTTTGGCAAAAACAATTTTAAAATTGATACCGTATCAGCTTTCGCATCGCATTTTGGTCGTTTGCCGCGGCTACAGCGAGGATTTAGATAATTTTACAGAACTTGTTTGGGAAGACGATAAGGATTTGGATTTTTACAATTACGAAACCTATCCGGAATTTCAGTTGTGGTATGTATAATTTATAATATTTTATGGCAACAATTCACAAACTAATAATTGGAAATTGTATGTATATGGATGAAATTTCCGATAGAAGTATCCATTTGATGATTACCTCTCCGCCATATTTTAATGCGCCCTTTGACTATAAAGGATTATTCAAAAATTATGGGCAATATCTCGGTGTATTGAAAAGATTCGCCCAAGAAACTTTTAGAGTTTTACAAGATGGCAGAATTGCGGTTTTGAATATTGATGATATGTTAATAGATGGCGAAAAATATCCCATTGTCGCTGACGCAACAAAAATTTTTCAGAATGCTGGTTTTAGATATAGAGATAGGATTATTTGGAAAAAACCAGACGGCTATTTGAGAATTAGCCGCCGTAGCGGAGTAATGCTTCAAAATCCTTATCCTATGTACTTTTATCCTGATAATTTATGAGCAAAAATAATTCAAAAATTCCAGTTGTTGTTAAAGATGCTATTGAGCGTATGCTCAAGAGATCGCAAACAAAAATTCTTTTTCCAATTATAACATTGGGGATAGTCAAATCATTTCTTCAAACAAATCGCGATGTTTTTACTGATTTGGAAATTAGGAGTATCTACCAAAAAACAGTACAAGAGTTGAAAAAATATCTTGGGCATGACCTTCACATAGGCGGTGTCTATTATGACGCATATTCCTCCAGAAATTTGCCGCAACATAAGGTTATAAAAGTAATTGGCAATAAAAAATATCAACTTAATCCTTTATATAAAGATTGTGCACGCGAACTTTCAGTATGGCTACCAGAAAGAATTAAAGTATTTATTGATGATAAATTGGGAATTATAACTAAACTCGCTCAACACAATGAAAGAGTAAAAATATCATCTAATCCCGACGAGTTTGTAGAAATTATTAAAAACCATATTGATAAAAATGCCTCTAATTTTGAAATTTTTGGCTTTGCTATTATTAAAGTGCATTTAGAAAAGTTTGCTTGTAAAATCTACAGAGACACCAGAACATCGTCGCACGATGCGGGCGTTGATTTATCAACCAATTTCGGCGTTGTGTATCAGATTAAAAAATTGCGAGTTTCTAATATGAATGCCGCTAAGAATATTTACGCGGAATTAAAATCTAATTTTGATAAAGAAAGACTAGTTGACGGCAAAGTTATTTTGATTATTGACGACATTAGTCAAGAAATTAAAAAATATCTTGTTGATATGAAAGTGCAGTCCATAGATAAACAGAATTTACTCCATCTGGCTCAACAATTTCAAGATAGCGAAGATAGAGAGAAAATTTTAAGGATAGTTTATGAGGAATTTAGGCGAGAATACGCAAGCGTTATATGAAAACTATCATCAAAGGGCAAAATTACAATTTTTACATAATAGCAGATGGAATAAAATTTTACATTAAAGCATTACATTCTGCTTCTTTAAGGTTTTCGTTTATTAACAATCTTAATGCGGTTTTATCTGAATTTGATATCAGTGTAGATGATAAAAAAGTTTCAGAATCTCAATGGATTATTTTAAAAAGACAAAGTAATCTACTTTTCAAAAAAGCAGTTGGGTTTCTATCTGATGTAAATAGTCGTAATTATATTGAGAAAAAATTAGATGAGGATAGGCGATGCGGAGAGTGGGAAAATTTCCAATTAAAGAAGAGAGGTAAAACAAAATAATTTTGAGGTAAAAATTTTATAATTTGACTAAATTTAATAAAAACCCGATAATTTAGGAAATTAAAAGGTATAAATTACAACTGGCAAAATATATTGACTCTAGCTTCTCAAAATTATATCTGTGGTTATTGTGGTAATCCTTTAGCCTCTGAAAAAGGTTATTCTGCCCAGCATTCGCATACAGGGCAAAGAAGATTTGTATTTATTTGCCATCAGTGCGAAAAGGCAACTTTTTTTGACGAATTAGGAAAACAAACGCCAGGAACCTTATATGGCGGTGATGTAAAAAATATAGATGACGAAAAAATTAATATGCTATATAGTGAAGCCAGAAGATCTTTTTCGACTAATTCTTTTACTGCCGTTGTTCTCTGCTGTAGGAAAATTCTTATGCATATTGCTGTATCAAAAGGTGCGCCAGAAAATAAAAATTTTATTGAATACGTGGAATATCTATCAAATAAAAATTATATTCCACCAGACGCAAAAGGGTGGGTAGATTATATTAGAACGAAAGGTAATGAAGCAAATCATGAAATAGCAATTATGATAGAAGATGACGCAAAAAATCTTTTATCTTTTATAGAAATGCTGTTAAAAATAATTTATGAATTTCCAGCTAATGTAAATAAATTAGCGCCAAACTCAGAATCAATTAATAATTAACAATTTTAACCTCCAATTGAAAGTCACCGCCTGCCTACGCGGTGATTTTTTTTTCATCATTAGCGTAAATCAGCTTCAAATCAGCGTGAATCAGCGTATGTTAATAAAATGTGCATAAATTTTAACCTAAAAATTAAAAAATGGCTTAAATACAGGGTTTTGAATTTTGGCTTCGACTAAATTTAAGGTGTTGACGAGAGTGCCTTAAATAAAGCATTATTAAATAAAAGTGGGGAAAAGTGGATAAGTATGGGGATAAGTAGTGTTTTCGGGGGATAACTCTTAGCTCGGCAAGTTATTTTCTAAAAGACGCGGTTGATTTTCCCAACGAGAAAATCACCGCTTACTCTCGGCCTCGCTCCTCCCCGACCGAGGTCGGGGAGACCATGCCCGCTCGGCCTGCGAGACACTTTTTTCAAACAACTTGCCTCGCTATTAAAGAGTTATCCATTCCTACATGTTGTTTGGAAAATAAAATGAAAAACTAACAAGCTAATAAATCAAAAAGTTAAAATGTTTATCGGAGAATTTTCTCACAATTTAGATGTAAAAGGCAGAATGGCTATACCGGCAAAGTTCAGGACTAAATTAACTGCTGGCGCGATTATTACAAGGGGCCTAGACCATTGTCTTTTTGTTTTTGATTCTAAAGAGTGGGAAACATTGGCGCAAAAATTAATTGCTTTGCCTTTGGCGCAAGCGAATTCGCGGGCGTTCGTAAGATTAATGTTAGCTGGCGCTACGGATGTGGAGCTTGATAAACAAGGAAGAATTTTAATTCCGGATTATTTGAGAGAATATGCTGGATTAAAAAAACAAACCATAGTGGCTGGATTGTATAACAGAATTGAAATCTGGGATAGCGAAGCGTGGAAGCAATATAAAACAAAAACCGAAAGTCAGTCAGATGAGATAGCGGAGAAGTTAGGTGAGTTGGGAATTTAAAATGCACATGCCCGTTCTTTTAAAAGAAGTTATTGAAATTTTAAATCCACAGCCGGGTGAATTCTTTATAGATGGCACATTGGGAAGCGGGGGACACGCAGTCAAAATTTTTGAAAAGATTTTACCAGGTGGAAAATTACTTGGTTTGGATTTAGATGGAAACAACTTAAAGATTGCCGAATCAAAAATTTTGGCTAGTATCAAGTATCCAGTATCTAGTATCAAGCAAAATTTAATTTTGATACACGGCAATTACGCCGATTTGCCGGAAATCTTGGAATGGGAAAAACTTGGCAAGGCCGATGGCCTGCTTCTAGATTTGGGATTTTCTTCGGAACACTTACAGTCGGGCAGAGGATTCAGTTTTTTGAAAAACGAGCCGCTGGATATGAGGTATAACACAAAGACAAAAATGACGGCAGGAGAAGTTGTAAGTAGTTTTAGTGAAAAAGATTTAGCGGAAATTTTTTACAAATACGGCGAGGAAAGATATTCGCGGCAAATCGCCAAAAAAATTATAACGGAAAGAAAAAGGAAATCAATTAAGACCACGTTTGATTTAGTGGAAATAATTGGAGGCGGAAAAGACAGAATTCACCCCGCTACCCGAGTTTTTCAGGCCTTGCGGATTTACGTCAATGACGAATTGGGAAATTTAGAAAAACTATTAAAAAACATAGATAAAATAATAAAAGGTCGCGTAGCTATAATTTCATTTCATTCATTAGAAGATCGCTTGGTAAAAAACTATTTCCGAGACCTAAAAAACCAAGGAAAAGCGCAAATTTTAACGAAAAAACCGATCAGGCCAAGCGGAGAAGAAATTCAAATAAATCCTCGCTCAAGGTCGGCAAAGCTAAGGGTTTTATATTTAGTAGCAAGTAGCAAGTGATAAAATACTTACTACTTAATACTTAATACTATCTACTCAACAATGACCATCATTCAACCTCATAAAAATAATTATAAAACAAATTTTCTCATTTCAATTTTTATAGTCAGCAGTTTAGCGGTCGCTATTTGGGGAATATTTTTATATAATCAATTAGTGAATTTCCGCCACGAAGTGGTAAGCCAAGAGAACACTTTGCGTAAAACCGAAGTTTATAACGCCGAATTGAAAGATAAACTTTATAACCTTACAGACACAAACACTATTTCGTCCTCAACCAATTCCCAGTCGCTGATTATAGATAAAAATCCGGAGTACGTTAAAAACAAACCGCTAGTGGCTAATGACTAGTGGTTATTAGTTAAAATGAAGTGGCGAATTAAAAGTTTGATTTTTGCTTTTGGCGCGCTTTATTTATTTTTAATTTTTTGTCTTTATAATCTTCAAATACAAAAAAGCACTTATTATTTAAGTAAAGTTGAAGCGCAAGAAGAAGCTAGTGGGGTTTTACAAGCGCCGAGAGGCGATATTTATTTTACTGACAAAAATAACGCTTTTGTTCCGGCCGCTTTTGACAAAGATTTTCCTATGATTTACGCCGACCCAAAAGAAGTGCAACAAGAAATACAAAAATCCGGCGAGTCGATTGAAACGCTCGCTAAAAAACTTTCTCCCATTATTAATATTGCGACTGATCAATTACAAAAAAAAATAAGCAAACAAAACGATTCTTATGAATTATTAGTTAGTAAGGCATCAACTGAACAAATTAATGAAATTAAAAAATTAAATTTAAAAGGAGTTTATATTAGCGACCATCTTTTACGTTTTTATCCATTTAACGGCATTTCGTCTCATCTTTTGGGGTTTGTTGATTCATCGCAAGGCGCGGAAACCGGCCGCTACGGCGCAGAATTATATTTTAATGATTTGCTTTCTGGAAAAGACGGCAAAGTGGAAAATGGCAGAGTTATTCCGCCTCAACCCGGAGATGATTTGACCCTGACCATAGACCAGAATATTCAAGCCGAAGCAGAAAGAACCGTAAAAAAACTCGTTGAACAATATGGCGCAGAAGCTGGCTCGGTAATTGTTGAAGAACCAGCAACTGGAAAAATTTTGGCAATGGGAAGTTTTCCTAACTTTGACCCTAATAATTATTCAAAGTCCAATATCGCCAATTTTCTTAATCCGGCAGTTCAGGCAGTTTATGAACCTGGCTCTGTTTTTAAGCTGATTACCATGGCGGCTGGCATTGATTCCGGAAAAATCACTCCGGATACGACTTATACTGACACGGGTTCTTTCACCGCTAATAATATGACAATCACGAATTGGGATTATACAACACATGGTCCTTACGGCAGGGTTACAATGACCAATGTAATTGAACACTCAATTAACACTGGCGCGGTTTTTGCCGAGAGGCAAACTGGTCCTGACATTTTTTATAACTATTTAGTAAAATTCGGTTTTAGCCAGCTGACAAACATTGCTTTGCCTGGAGAAGTCAAAGGAAATATAAATAATTTAAAAAAAGGACAAGATATTGATTTCGCCACTGCTGCTTATGGACAAGGCGTGGCAGTAACACCCATTGAGTTGATAAGTGCTATCTCGGCAATCGCTAATGGCGGAACTTTGATGAAGCCGATTATTTTAAGCGATGACAAGCCGCAGGTTATAAAAAGGGTAATTTCACAAGCCACGGCCAAAGCAGTTACTAAAATGATGGTTTCCGCGGTGGAAAAAAATGTCATTGCGGCAATTCCCAATTATTCAATCGCTGGGAAAACCGGTACTGCTTTTGTGCCGAATTTTGGCGGTAAGGGCTATACAGACCAGGTTATTAATACTTACGTCGGTTTTGCCCCTGCCAGCAGTCCTAAATTTATTGTTTTAATAAAATTAGATAAGCCATATGGCGCGCCTTTAGCTGGCCAATCAGTGGTTCCGGCTTTTCACGACTTGACGCAATTTATATTAAATTACTATAATATAGCGCCAGATAAATTATAATTATGAAACATATTTTTGTAAAAATTTTAGAATTTATTTTAAAAAAACTTAGCCAGCTTATGATTTGGCGGTTTCAGCCGAAGATAATCGGCATTACTGGCAGCGCTGGCAAAACCTCAACCAGAGAGGCGATTTATGCCGTGCTTAAAAGCCACTATCGAGTTAGAAAATCCGAAGGCAACCTAAACAATGAATTGGGTTTGCCTTTGGCGATTTTGGGCGACTGGTCGGAGGAAGAATTAAAATTAATCAGTCGAGAACAGCCGCGAGGCACGAAAAGAATCAAAAAATTATTTTTTTGGCTTAAAATAGTTATATCCGCTAAAATTAATCTGTTTTTTTTAAAAAAACCTAATTATCCAGAAGTTTTAATTTTAGAATACGCGGCCGATAAGCCAGGCGACATTAAAAAGCTTTTGGAGATTGTAACACCTGATATCAGCGTCATTACGACAATAGGCGAAATCCCTGTTCATGTGGAATTTTTTAGCGGGCCGGAAGCAGTGGCGCGTGAAAAATCAAAATTAATAGAAAACCTTTCATCTAATAGCTTTGCTGTTTTAAATTTTGATAATGAGATTGTTATGAAGATAAAAGAACAAACAAGGGCGCGAATAATTACTTTTGGGTTTAATGAGGGCGCTGATTTAAAAATAAGCAGTTTTGAGAATCGTTCTGAAAACGAAACACCACTCGGAATTTCTTTTAAATTAGAGTACGGAGGCAGTTTTGTGCCGGTGATTTTAAAAAATTGCTTTGGCAAAGCCCAAGCATATGCCGCCGCTGCCGCAGCTTGCGTTGGTCTGATATATGACTTAAATTTAGTTGAGATTTCCGAAGCGCTTTCGACTAACTACGAGCCAGCCAAAAGACGAATGAATTTATTGAAAGGAATAAAAAACACGTATATTATTGATGACACCTACAATGCTTCGCCACTTTCAGTAGAGGAAGCGATAAATACTATTAATGGATTGT
This sequence comes from uncultured Candidatus Saccharibacteria bacterium, assembly GCA_964367055.1. Taxonomy (GTDB): domain Bacteria; phylum Patescibacteriota; class Minisyncoccia; order UBA6257; family UBA9933; genus UM-FILTER-39-64. Next base: position 12,041 of record CAYIWD010000010.1, on the reverse strand, counting down.
CAACTAAACGGAAAATAGCGGTTTTGGGAGATATGTTAGAGCTTGGCAAGTACTCCATTGAAGCGCATGAATCAATTGGCAAATTAGTCGCTCCAATGGTTGATATTTTGATAACAGTTGGTCCACGGGCGAAATTTATCGCGGAAACGGCAAAGGCAAACGGTTTGGCTGAAAATAAAATTTTAAGTTTTGATACTGCGGCTGAAGCAGGTTTATCGGTTCAGGATTTGATAAAAACAGGGGATTTAATTTTAGTAAAAGCGTCAAGAGCAATGGGATTAGAAAAAATTGTGGAAGAGATAAAGGAAATCAGCGAATAACGAATTTGCGCGAATGAACGAATAAACGAATTCGCTTATTCGTAAATTCGTAACTTATTCGCTATTCGTTGATAGAGCGAAGCGACGCCCCTATCGTCTAGTGGCCTAGGACATCAGCTTCTCAAGTTGGGAACTCGGGTTCGATTCCCGGTGGGGGCGCAAAATAAGAGTTTTAAATATTCACCCCGAATCCTCAATTTATTATAGTGCGGGACAAATCCCGTCGGGGCTGCACGAATTTTGTTTGAGCGAAGCGGAATCACAAAATAATGTTAAAAAATATCCTCAAAGATAAATATCTTCGCGCCGTGTCTGGCATCAGTTTTTTGATTTGGATTTTGACTGGCGTGATTTTTTATTCTTGGTTTGATTTATCAAGCGGCTCTTTAATTCTTCACTTTGACATTTATAACGGCATTGATTTTTTAGGGGGTAAAGGCGATATTTTCGGAATTTTATTGTCAGGACTAATAATTATTTCGATTAATTTGTTTTTGAGCAATTTTCTTTACAATCGCGAGCGTTTTCTTGCCTATATTTTTTCATTTGCTAATTTGATAGTGTCCATCTTGATTTTAATTGTGATAAATGTTATTATCTCGGTAAATTAATAATCCACGAATTGCCACTAATATAAAACTAATAGCCACTAATTATTATGACATTTGCAGTTATAGAGACGGGCGGCAAACAATATAGGGTTTCCGCGGGACAAAAATTAAAAATATCAAAAATTGAAGGCGCCGCCCAGGAGGGCGAGCCTCGCCAAGGGCGGGATAATAACGCTGTTTTAAATTTTGATAAAGTTTTGCTTTTGGCTGACGGAGAAAATGTTAAAATTGGCGCTCCTTATGTTGAAGGCGCTAAGATTGAAGCCAAGATTTTAAGACAGGGGAGAGAGAGAAAGAAAATTGTTTTTAGGTACCGCCAAAAAACACGAGAGAAAAAGAAAAAAGGCCACCGGCAAGATTTTACCGAAGTAGAAATTAGTAAAATTAGCCATTAGTAGTTAGCCACTAGTTTTAATTTCTACGCTCTAACGCTGAACCAAGCGTTTCATCATCCGCAAATTCAATTTCTCCGCCAGTTGGAATGCCCCGACCCAAACGGGTTATTTTTTTAGCTGAGTCATAAAGTTCTTTGGTAATAATTGAAGCGTTAAGATCACCGTAAGTTGTCGGGTTAATCGCAATAATAATTTCTTCGGCCTCGCCAAACTGCTTCTTAACCAAATCTTTTAAGTGATTCAAACGGAGTTTCTGAATAGTATCTAAAATGCCTGTTTTAGTTAATTCGCCTAAAACTAAATATCTGCCTTTGAATTTTTTTGTCCGCTCCAAAGAAATCAAATCAGTTTCTTTTTCAACAATGGCGATAGTATCCTGGCGACGGTTTTTATCGCGACAAATCTCGCAGAGATTATCCTGTCCAGCATAAACAAAAAAACACTGACTGCAGATTTTTAAATATTTTAAATCAGCAATTGCCTCGGCTGTCTCGTCAATTTTATTTTTTCCGCTGTTTATCAGTTTAAAAGCTAAGCGGGTGGCTTGACGTACTCCGATGCCCGGCAAATCAGCAAAAATCTCAATAAATTTTTTAATTGGTTCTGGAAGCATGCCAAATTTTTATAAATTTACGAGTCGAAGGCAAAGTCAAATTTATCTAAAAATTTGAGCACCCTGCCTACGGCGGGGTAATGTTTCTATATTCGGCTTGGAAATTTAAACAAAACACTTTATATTAAGTATAATGAACATTCGTAATTTTGTCATTATTGCTCATATTGACCACGGCAAATCCACCTTAGCCGACCGCTTCTTAGAAATTACTAAAACCATAGAATCACGACAGATGAGGCCGCAATATCTTGACCGCTTAGAGCTGGAAAGAGAGCGGGCGATTACCATTAAAATGGCGCCAGTGAGAATGGCCTATATCCTAAACTCTAAACCCTATACCCTAAACTTGATAGACACGCCGGGTCATTCTGACTTTTCTTATGAGGTTTCACGCGCTCTTTCAGCTGTTGAGGGCGCGGTGCTTTTAGTTGACGCCACCTGCGGGGTTCAAGCGCAAACATTGGCTAATTTTGAAATGGCTAAAAAAGTCCTTCGACCCGGCTCAGGACAAGCAGGTTTAAAAGTCATCGGCGCGATTAACAAAATAGACATCGCCTCTACCGAACAAATAGAAAATTCTTTAAAAGAATTAGCTCGGCTTTTAGAAAGCAATGAAAATGAAATCTTTAAAATATCAGGCAAAACAGGAGAAGGTACGAAAGAGCTTTTGGAAGCGGTTATTGAAAAAATATCAGCTCCCGCAATTAACGAGCAGAAATTTAACCAAACTCTGATTTTTGATTCGCTGTACGACGAACACAAAGGCATCATCGCTTTTGTCAGGATTTTTAACGGCCGATTTAAAGCCGGCAACGAAACAAAGCTTTTAGGCGTTAATAAACGGTTCAAAATTAAAGAAGTCGGCTATTTTTCACCTGACTTAAAAAAACAAGATATTTTAATTCCGGGAGAAATTGGTTATATCGCGACAGGCATTAAAGACCTCGACGCAGTTAAAGTCGGAGACACTATCGGCGAAAAAACTTTACCCGGATTTAAAACCCCGCAACCAGTTGTATTTGTTTCCCTATATCCAGAAAAAGGCGATGATTATGAAAATTTAAAAACCGCGCTCTATAAATTGCGCCTTAATGATTCATCTTTTACTATTTTCCCGACTTCAAGCGAAGCTTTTGGCCACGGCTTTCAGGCTGGGTTCTTAGGAAAACTGCATTTTGAAATAGCGGTTGAGAGATTAGAAAAAGAATTTAATATAAAAACCATAAATAGCTTTCCGTCAGTCGGCTATAAAATAAAAACACTTGATGGAAGTTGGGTATCTATTGAAAATCCCAGAGATCTGCCCGATAACTATAGTCAAGCGCTTGAGCCGATTACGAAAATAAATATTATGACTCCTTTAACTAAATTAGATGATGTTTTAAGACTTAAAAAATTTTTCAGATTAGATAAAATCAAAACTGAAATAAATGGAGAGAAAGCGATTATCTCTGCCGAACTTCCCTTAGCAGACCTTATTTCTGATTTTGACGACAAATTAAAATCAGCCGCTTCTGGTTTTGCTTCTTTTAGCTATGAAATTGTTAGCGAGCGCGAAACTCATATTAAAAAATTAGATATTAGAATTGCCAATTCACCGGTTTACGCTTTAAGCAGAATTGTTCAGGAAAAAGACGTAGAAAGGATAGCGAGACAAATGGTGGAAAAATTAAAGGAGTTATTGTCCCAAAAACAATTCAGCCAAGCGATCCAAGCAGTATGCAATAATCGGATACTGGCGCGAGAAACCATTCCAGCTTTAAGAAAAGACGTTGCCGGATACCTATACGGAGGCGATAGAACCAGAAAAATGAAGCTCTGGCAAAAACAGAAAAAAGGCAAGAAAAAACTACTTGAACGGGCCAGTGATATTGAGATACCTGTTAAAATATTCAAGGATTTGCTAAAATAATTATTATGAAATTCGTCGCGATTATAATTTTAGCCATAATTTTATTTCTAATTTCAACCCAGATTTATTTTATTCTTAAAGAACGCAATCAATTGAAAATTGACGTGTCTGATTTAAACAAACGGCTTCAGGCGTTAATGCATGAAAATATCAACCTTGAATCAGACATTGAATATTTTTCACATCCAGAAAATTTAGAAAAAGAATTGAAAGCAAGATTCAATTATAAAAAACCGGGTGAGAAAATGATAATAGTTGTTCCATGAAATTTCTTTTATTGATAATAGGATTAATAACTATTGGCGGTATTTATATCGTTATCAGTCAATCTTATCCTGTGGCTTTTGTTGGTTGGCAGTCGATTAGCGCTCAAAATTTTAACGATAATTTTAATACAGCGGTTTTTTACTATGGGAAAGTTATGGAAACTTACAATAAAAACGCGACATCAAGCATAGAAAGTATAAATTCTCCGGCAGTAAAGACTGAAATTAAAAGAGCAGTCATGGATAAATCAATTGAAAATATTTTAATACTAAACGAATTGGAAAAGCGTTTGAAAAATAGCGAGCTTGACCAAATGGTGAAAAATAAAATTGATGAAATTCTTAAAGGCCAAGATATTGAAAAACAAGTGGCGACTATTTATGCTTTATCGCTTAATGCGTTCAAGGAGCGAGTTTTAATTCCTGAAGCGCGATTAGAAATTTTACAAGCCCGTTTAATGCTGGAAAATAAGAATTTTGATGATTGGCTCGCATCCGCCAAAAAACAGGCGAAAGTAGTAATTTTAGTGCCAGGCTTAGGGTGGAATGGAGAAGGAGTGGCGGTAAAATAAATTTTACCTTCCCAAGCCCCGTATCATAAGAAAGATATTGAGCTAATACTTGCGGGTGTAGTATAGTGGTAATATGCAACCTTCCCAAGGTTGAGACGAGGGTTCGATTCCCTTCATCCGCTCATGTAAAACAAGCAATCTTTCTTATGATAACGGGGCAAGCTAAACACGGGAGTTCGATTCTCCTCGCCCGCTCAAATAAAGCCAATTCTTTTTTTAAATGCCAACCGAATATTCTATCTATATTACTTATCGATGCAACTTACGTTGCGCTTTTTGCTATGTTAAAGAAAAACTTTCGAACCAATCTATAGTTTTGACAGACAGACGAATGAATCAAATAATAAATTACATTTCAAAAGATAATTTCGATAAAGAAAAGATTATAACTTTTTTAGGCGGAGAGCCGCTATTGGCTCATAAAGTTATCAAAAAATTTATAAAAAAGACAAACAATTTTGGTTGGCTATATTCTATGTATACCAACGGTCTTCTATCGAATCAGACACCTCTTAATACCCTTAAGTTATTTGATATAATTTTCATTTCCATTGATGGAGACAGAAAGGCACAGGAAAAATATAGGGGCAGAGGAAGTTATCAAAAAGTAATTGATAATATCAAACTAATAAAACCGGAAATAAAAGCTATTATAATAGGTAGAATTACCGTTACCGAAGAAACCGATATCCTGAAATCAGTTACAAATTTATTGAAATACGTAGATTTTGTCCATTGGCAAATTGTTAACAAGCCCAAATTCAATGATACGAATAGATTTATAAATAGATATAAAAAAAGCATAGAAAAATTGTTCACTTTTTGGCTTTCAAATCTTAAAAATGGAAAATTGCTAAATATTATTCCCATTCAAGCCGTAGTTGCTTCTTTAATGTTTAATTATCCTAAACATAAGTTTTCTTTTAGATGTGGCGCTGGAAGAAATCTTAAGATTATAAATATGGATGGAAATATTTATTGGTGCGATGAGTATGTAGGCAACAAAAAAGGTTGTGTGGGTAACATAAATAATTCATTATCTAAATCTAAGCTGATCTATAAAAAGCATACTGATTTGTTTGATGATTGCAAAAGGTGTAAAATATCTAATATTTGCCGGGGAAGATGCAGGCGGATGTTTAAAGAATATTCTATAAATCAAATCAGGAATTATTGTAAATTAACTAAATATTTAATAGAAATAATTTATAAACACAAGAAAGAAATTAATCATATTATTAAAGATAAAAATTATAACCTAAAAAGATTCTATAACATTCCTAATTGTACAGAGGAAATACCTTAACTTATAATTATGAACAAACTTAAATTACTCAAAATAATTTTAAATTTGGGAGCTGTATATTATTTGATAGGCGGTTTCGTGCATTTTTTCGGATTAACTCTTTTTCCTTTCTACGACGCTAGATTATATACTCCTTACCATGATTCTGTGATCGCTCTTTCTGCTTTGATTTTTGCTTTATTTTTAATAACCATAGCGAGAGACCCGATTAAAAATATAGACATGCTGAAAATAGTTGTAATAGGAACCATAATAGCTTCTATTTTTAGCGTCTTAATTATTTGGAAAATAGATTTTGCCGCTTTGGGCGCGCCAGACAAAAAGATTCAAACTCTTGTTGAAGCTGGGCTTGGTTTTGTTTTTGTAATATTTTTGCTTTGGTTGTATCCTAAAACAGAATAAATGAAATATTTATCATCGCTCAAAAACAAAAATTTAGCCAATAAAACCTGTCTTTTGCGGGTGGATTTTAATATTACGGACAATGAACTATCAGAAAAAAATCTGCGAATACAAGCAGTTTTACCGACAATTAAATTTTTAATTGGTAAGGGAGCGAAAGTGATAATTTTAAGCCATCGCGGCCGCCCGTTAGCAAAAGTTCAAAGTTCAAAGTTAAAAGTTAAAAGCTTCTCACTAAAGCCGTTTATAAAGATTCTTTCTGGACTATTAAAAAAACCAGTTCATTTTATTGATTTTAACAATTTCCCGACGTCGGACGTCGGGAAATTGAAAAATATGATTCAGAATTTGGCTCCGGCCAGTATTTTTCTTTTGGAAAACTTGAGGTTTTTGCCTGGCGAAGATAAAAACGATACGAATTTAGCCAAAAAATTGGCTTCGTTGGGCGATTTGTATGTTAACGACGCCTTTAGCGTCAGCCACAGGGAAAATGCTTCTGTTGTTGCCATTACTAAATTTTTGCCTTCTTATGCTGGTTTTTGTTTAGAAAATGAAATTAAAAATTTGTCTAAGGTGATTTGTAATCCCAAAAAGCCGTTAATAATTATTTTGGGCGGCGCGAAAATTTCCAATAAAATCGGGGTAATTAAAAATTTTCTGCAGAAGGCTGATAAATTTTTAATCGGCGGCGATTACGAAAAGGAAATAGCTTTTTTGAGCAAATTTGAAAAAGTTATTTTACCAGTTGATTGTATTAGAGAAAAAGGTAAAATTTTTGACATTGGACCGAAAACCAGCCAAAATTACGCTGAATTTATCAAAAACGCCAAGACAATTATTTGGAACGGCCCCATGGGTTATATTGAAAATCCAAAATTCAGAAAGGGAAGCGAGGCGATTATTGAAGCGATTATTAAGAGCGCTGCTTTTTCAATTATCGGCGGCGGGGAAACTACGAATTTTGTATCAAGTATCAAGTATAAAGTATCAAGCAGTATTTTTCTTTCCACTGGCGGGGGAGCTATGCTTGAATACTTATCAGCTAAAAAACTGCCGGGAATTAAGGCACTAAACTAATTAAAATTTATGAACAATAAAATGAATTTTCGCGATTTTGATTTGGCTTTTATTGACTGCGAAATGACTGGTCTAAGCTTTGAACACGAGCTTATTGAAATAGCAGTTGTGCGAATAAGTAGTTTCAATTTCGCTGTTTTGGATGAATGGGAAACAAAAATTAAACCGCAACACTTAGAAGACGCAGACCCCGAATCTTTAAAAGTAACCGGCTATAACGATAATGACTGGAAAGATGCGCTTGACGAGGAAAACGCTTTAAAAATTTTTCTGGAGAAAACCGACAAGACAATTTTAGTTGGCCAAAACATAAGCAATGATTTGCTATTTATTTACAAAGCATTGGCTAAATATAATTTACGGCCGACATTTTGGTATAAAAGCATAGACACTTTTACTTTGGCTTGGCAGAAACTAAGAAGCGAACCAAATCTTCACTCAATGGGTTTAACCGAATTAAGCAATCATTTTGGCATTATTAGAGAAAATATTCATTCCGCACTTGATGATGCTCGGGCTGCTTATAAAGTATTTTTGAAAATTATAGAGCTTTAATAATCATGGCTTCAGAAAAAGACAAAATGATTATCTATACAGATGGCGGAAGCCGCAACAATCCCGGTCCAGCTGCCGTAGGAATTTTTATTCCTCAGCTCCATAAAGAATATTCAAAATATTTAGGTGAAGCGACTAACAATGAAGCTGAATATCAAGCCGTGATTTTCGCCCTAAAGAAACTAAAGCAATTAATTGGCAAAGAAAAATGCCAAAAAACCGAAATTGAAATAAGAAGCGACAGCGAACTCTTGATAAATCAGCTTAATGGAAAATATAAAATTAAAGAAAAAGATTTAGTGCCCTTTTTTATAGAAATCTGGAATTTAAAACAGGATTTTGAAAGTGTAAAATTTGTCCAAATTCCGCGAGAAGAGAATAAAAAGGCGGATAAATTAGTAAATAGGGAGTTAGACAGCCAAAGCAAATTATTTTAATCATTGACAAAACATTTTTTATAAGTATAATAAAATAAATCGGCAAGTCAGGCGATAGCGCCGACCTAAAAGTCGGTGAGGAAAGTCCGGACACTTAGTAGAAGGTACGGGCTAACAGCCCGCCGCAGTAACCCTTCGATGCGACTCAGGGTTATCCTGAGCCTGTCGAAGGAAATGCGAGAGGTGCGAACAGAAACGCTCCGACCCGAAAGCGTCGGAGAGACCCCATCCTAAGCTAGTTGGTCTAACTCTGCCATAAGGATAAAAAAGCAGAGGTGAAACGGCTAAATCCTTACTGGGTGCAAGGTTGAGCTCCGACGCTTTAGTCGGAGAATACCGCCAGATTCCGAGAGCAATCGAGGAACTAGACAAATTATCGTCACTCCGACGTTACGTCGGAGAACAGAATCCGGCTTATGACTTGCCGATTTTATAATATAATATTATGACTAATAAAAATTTAATAATCCTATCAATTATTGTGGTAATTATTCTAGTGGCAATAGTTTTTATTTTTCCTAAGAATTCAAATCAAACCGAAGAAGTTAATAATAATTTAAACACCCCAATGGCAAGCACTACTTTACCAAACGGTTTACAAATAATTGACGAAATTGTCGGTACTGGCGCAGAGGCGACAGAAGGAGACCCTATCACGGTAAATTATATCGGCACCTTATCTAATGGCACAAAATTTGACAGCTCTTATGACAGAGGCGAGCCCTTTTCATTTATTTTAGGTCTGGGACAGGTGATTAGGGGCTGGGATGAAGGAGTTTTAGGAATGAAAGTCGGCGGCAAAAGAAAATTAGTAATTCCTCCGGCTTTGGCTTATGGAAGTCAAGGCGCAGGAGGCGGCATAATTCCGCCAAACTCAACTTTAATTTTTGAAGTAGAACTTTTAGGAATACAGTAGTATATATAATAGAATAGTAAGAATATCCTTAAAGGTCGAAAAAATTACCTATAAATACTGAATTATGAAATCTAAGTTGCTAAATTGCATAACGATAGTCGTAGCGGCGAGTATAATGTTTTCTTCTGTGCCGGCATTTGCGCAGACCACTACAATGACATCAATAGCATCGCTCCAAGCGCTATTGCAGTCGCTTCTGGCGCAAGTACAAACCCTACAAACACAGCTTCAGGCAGCAAGGCAGACCCAGTCGGAAATAATCGGCACACTCAAGCTCATTTCCCAGCTTCGCGAAGGTGCTACAGGCGAAAGCGTTAAACTTCTTCAAACCATCCTTACGGCTGATTCCGACATATATCCAGAAGGTATTATCAGTGGTTACTTCGGGAAACTTACCGCAAGCGCAGTCCGCCGTTTCCAAAAAAAGCACGGATTAGAACAAGTTGGCTTCGTGGGACCGAGAACGCTTAAAAAACTGAACGAAGAACTTGATGAAAATCCAGTATCAGAAGAGACGAATGCGCAGGGAGAAAAACAAAAGTGCGCGATTGTGCCGCCAGGACACCTGATTGCGCCTGGATGGCTTCGCAAACAAAATGGAGTGAAACCAGTTGTTCCAGAATGCCAAACATTGCCCCCGGGAATTTTGGCTAAATTAGGACAAACAGCGACGTCAACACCCGATATAGTTGCGCCGGTAATTTCCGGAGTTTCGGCTACTAATGTCTCTTCAACTTCAGCGCATATACTCTGGACAACAAATGAAACAGCGAATAGCAAAGTATGGTACAGCACTTCAACACCACTGAATACCGCGACCGCAGCAATGGTAACTGTGGCGGATATGGTGTTGAACCATGACGTCACGCTAATCGGGCTCAATGCGAGCAGCACATATTACTACGTAGTGTCTTCAGCTGACGCTGCCAATAATACCGCAACATCAACTGAAGCATCTTTTGTCACGCTCGGTCAGTAAAAGTGTTACTTGCTCAAATCTAAAAACGCCCATCATAACGGGCGTTTTTAGATTATTGTTTTAATTACAATAAAAGGTCATCGGTAAATTTGTCGCTGATTGTCGGATGGTCGTATCCAATATTTGCTTTTGTATAATCAAAAGATTCCTCAATCGTAATGACCCCTGGCGTTCCTGTAGTGTCGGCTAATCCTTCAGCCATTCCCTTGATGATGAAGTAATAAGTAAATTCTCCGGCGCCAATTCCATCATAGACACTCTCAATTGCAGTATTAAAGCCGGTTTCTTGAGTGGCCATATTCACAATTCTTCCAACACCCGCCAAATCAGTCATTCCGCCAGACACGCAGCTGTCAAAGAGAAAAACAATTCTTTGCGTTGGAAAATTGCTGAACCAATTTTTTAAATCCCCGTCCCAGATAGAGACAAAATTTGTTCCATCGTGAGAAACAATGGACTCATCTATTTTTTCCGCATCGCCATCATCGGCTCGGCCATTTGCTCCGTGTCCGCTGTAAAAGAATACAATCTCATCATTTGATGTAAGCCCCTTATTATATTTCAAGTCCATAACCGCATTATAAATATTGTTATAAACCGGACTTCCATCAATGATTGAAGGATTTCCTGCTGCTGTTTCTCCGTCGGTCAGTAGATAAATATTCGCGTCATTAAAACCATATTGAGACACTAAAACATTTCTCATTGCCAAAGCGTCATTATCAGTATAGTTGAGGTCGCTGCCGCTACCTGGATAATCCGAAATACCAATAACGACTGCGTATCTATTACTCGTACTCGCGACAGTTTGCCCTAATATCCCCGTAGCCACACTTCCAGAAGACTTAGGCGGCTTGCCAGATTCAACCGGTTTACCCTTAGCCGGCAAAGACGCTTTTTTAACAATTTCAACATCATATGCTTGAGTCGGTTTAAATTCAGGGTAAACCCTATTGTCTTGGCCATTAGATTTTGTCAAGAGTGTTGGCGCTAAGTATATTCCTAAAAATCCTATTAAAACTAAAGCTAATATTTTACTTTTCATATCGCATATGTTTAACTTTTAAAACTCCTATTTCGACCTTTTTGGTATAAATTTAGTATAAACAACTTTTACTCATTACGCAATTTTATTGATAAAATCTACGCGTCCCGGTTTATCGATACCCCTTCGACTTCGCTCAGGGCAGGCCGCGCTGATGCCTGCTGGCTGTTTGGAATGATGTTGGGACTTTTAGGTATCCAAACAAACTAAACTTTTATTTTTCTTTTACGACCGACTCTACATCTTTTTTTATTTCTTCGTCGCTCATCTTGCTCATTGTTTCATTCCAGTATTCTTTATGGAGTTCTTGCGCGTGAGTTTTAGCCTGCATCACTAATTCATCAACAGTTTCTGCTTCAGCAACCCAAGGACAATCAACACCCATATCTTTACATGATATAGTTTTCATAATTTTATAAAGATTATTAATTCTTAAAAACATTCGACCTTTTCAAATTCAAATCTATGATTTCTATTCTATCATACTTTTGAAATTGAAACATTATTAAGAGTGCTGTCTGTCTTGAACAAAATCCGAACTTTTTTCCGCGAAAATCCCGACGCTGATTTCTGAAAATTTACGCTCGGGCGGGCAAAAAGGAAGGGGGTTGGGGGGAAGGAATTTTTGCCCG
>CAYIWD010000009.1:0-21806 GCA_964367055.1 uncultured Candidatus Saccharibacteria bacterium | reverse complement strand
CTGTTCCACCTGTTCCACCTGTTCCACCGCCTGCGAGCGACGCTACATAAGCGCGTGTTTTTGGACCAAAATATCCGGCAGTCGGAGAAATTCCAACTGCAGCTTGATATTTACCTAAAGCTGCTTGGGTTCGTGAACCAAAGTAAGTAGTTTCACTGCCAGGCGCGCCAGCGCCAGAAGTCGCTACTGTAAAGCCCTTAGAATTTAGAAACTGCTGCAAGGCTTTAACATCATCACCAGTAGAGCCCAAGGTGAGGTCTCGGGTAAAACTATAGGTAGTGGTTACGCCTGTAGTAGAACCTAACTGCGCTTGTAAGGCCTGAATTTGGGCCAAAAGCGCGTTAATTTGAGCTTGAATATCAGCAGCGGTCGCTCCGAAAGCCGGCGAAATTCCAGACAAAGAAACTATGGTTACTAACGAAACTCCAATAGCAGAAATTTTTCTGAATGAATTATTCATTTGTAATACGATGCTAATATACGAATTGATGCTAATGATACTAAATAAATACGAAAAAATTCGTATAAAATTAGTATGCATTAGTATATTGGCATCGCAATTATTTTTCGACTTAATTAATTTTTCTGGAAAAGTTATTGCTTCCATCATCGACCTCTCGCCCCGCCCCCTCACGCCCTCCGTGAGGAGGAGGCGGGGTAGCCGACGAGCTAAATAAAAGAATAACCATAATATCTAAAATTTATCCCGTTCCAAATTAGAGAAAAAGAATTTCAGTCTGCTTTTGAGGTATTTTTTACCTCGACCAGACTTTAAATATTTTTCTCTAGCCCTAGCATCTCTATCATTCACACAACATTCATAATATATTAATTTGAACGGTGTGCGATTTTTGGTTGAAATGTACAACCCCTTATTATGTCCAGAAATTCTTTTTCTCAAGTATTTTGTTGAACCAGTGTACCACTTTTTATCTTTCTGGCTCAATAAAATATAAACATAACTCGGCATTTTAAATTTGGAACGGGATAAAAAAACTCGCTTTTGGAGCGAGCCGAACAAAAAAATAATGATCTGGCCTCACTCCAAACCTTTGAATTTTCACAATGAATTTAACTGCTTATATCCATGTGATAATAATATTCTACCTAAATTTACCCACAAATGTCAAATGTGGATAACCCTGCCCCGTCAATACTTCGCAAAGTATGTACGGGGTTTTTACCCTATTGATTAATAAAACGAACTAAATGCCTTCGAGTTACCGTTAGTTGAGTTATGGGGTCCACTTAGAAGCGCCAAAAATTAACAAGCTCAAGACCAAAAATATCGTGATATTCCTTAGAATTATCTGCCGATTAATCGCGCCGGAAAAATAATTAACGCTAAAATCCTCTAAAATCAAAAGTATTAATAGAATCAAAGAACTGGCGTTAAGAAAATTAAAAGGGAAAAGAGCAATTATCCAGACAAATTGAATGGTTAAGAATGCTATGCCAAAACTAATTAAATTATTTTTATGGTAATTTGACGCCTCTGGGACGGAAAAATTGATAAATTCCCTAAAGAGCAGAAAAATAGCAAAAAATAATAATAAGTATTTTATTAAAAATAAATTAGACCTGTTAGAAGCGAAGAAAAACGCAAATAATATTAAAAATAAAATAGTGTTTAGCAAATAATAAATTGCGTTTCTATGCCTAAAAATCATATTTTTAATTCCGAGAATAAAAAAGAAAATGACGCCAAAAAGTAAAGAAATAGGAATTATGAATAATGAACTATGAATAACAAATAAGAATGCAGTAATAATAAGAATTAAAAACGAATAAAAAAAATGTCCGGAGTTAAGAGTCGGCCTAAAATAAAAATAAATAGCCGCCAGCAAAAAGACGGCCATAAATAATGAGCTATAAACGACGGACAAGTACAAAAAAGCCGAAAAAAGCGCTGATTTAAACGCTAGTGGCAATATTAAGCCCTTGGGGCTCTCTAAAACCGATTTTAATTTTTTTAACATTTTTTAAATCGCCGCGGATGAAACGGTCGGCTAATTGGTCAAGAATCAATTTTTGAATTAATCGCTTAATCGGCCGGGCGCCGTATTCCGGGTCAAAACCCTTTTCAACCAAATGCTTACCCAAAGAGCTTTCAAAAGCCACGTCAATATTCCGCTGCCCTAGCTTTTGTTTAAGAATATTCAATTGAAGTTCAACGATATTTCCAATTTCTTTCGGCGTCAAAGAATTAAAAATAATAATATCATCTAAGCGGTTTAAAAATTCTGGCCGAAAAGTTGACTTTAAATCAGTCATCACTCGCTCCTTAAAGATTTTTGCTTTATCTTCAAAATTTTCCTTATCGCCTAAAGCTGGAACCTCAAAACCTAAGCGGGAAATTTGCCTGAAATATTCGCTGCCGACATTAGAAGTCAAAATAATAATACAATTTTTAAAATTAACCAAGCGGCCCTTGCCATCAGTCAAACGGCCATTATCTAAAATCTGAAGTAGAATATTAAATACCTCGGGATGCGCTTTCTCAATTTCATCAAAGAGAATTAAACTATAAGGCCGGTGCCTGACTGTTTCTGTTAGTTGTCCGCCTTCTTCGTAGCCAACATAGCCCGGCGGCGAACCGATAAGCCGCGCCGTTGAATGCTTTTCCATATATTCCGACATATCAATCCTAATCAGAGATTTTTCATCATTAAACATAAATTCCGACAAAGCCCGCGCCAATTCTGTTTTACCCACCCCGGTCGGCCCTAAAAACATAAAAGAACCAAGGGGTTTATCTTCTTCTGAAAGTCCGGCTCTGGCCCTACGCAAAGCGTTAGAAACTGCTTTAATCGCTTCTTCTTGGCCAATTACTCGTTTGGCTAAAACTTCCTCAATCCGAGAAAGTTTTTGGATTTCTGATTCCAACATCTTAGAAACCGGTATGCCTGTCCATTTTGATACTACTTGGGCAATATCTTCTTCGTCAACCGCCTCCTTAATAAATTGTTTCTCTATTTTTTTGTTTTTTATTTTTTTATCTTCTTCTCTTTCCGTGAATTTTTTTTCAAAAATCTTAAATTCTTTTTCTGCTTGGGGCAGTTCTCCATAAATTATTTTTGCCACTCTTTCTAAATTTCCTTCTCTTTCCACTAATTCGGCTTCCCGACGGAGATCCTCGACTCTTTTGCGTAAATTATGTAAATGCTCAAAAGAAATTTTTTCTGCGTGCCACCTAGCTGAAAGTTCGTCGTTTTCTTCTTTTAATTTCTTTAGCTCACTCTTAATTTCATTCAATCGTTTGGTTTTGGAATTTTCACTGATAAGCGCCTGGTGTTCTATTTCTAAGCGAGTGATTTCTCGACGCAGTTTGTCAATTTCAGCCGGCACACTTTCAGTTTCTAATCTTCTGCCAGCCGCTGCTTCATCAATTAAATCAACTGCTTTATCGGGTAAAAACCGGTCGGTAATATAGTGGGCTGAAAGATTAACCGCCGAGAGAATTGCCTCATCAGAGATTCTGATGCTGTGATGAATTTCATATTTTTCTTTTAAGCCGCGCAAAATAGAGATTGAATCCTCAATCGTCGGCTCTTCAACCATAATCGGCTGGAATCTTCTTTCTAACGCCGCGTCTTTTTCAATATAGCGCTGATATTCTCTAATGGTTGTCGCGCCAACCGCTCTAAGTTCTCCCCTGGCTAAGGCCGGCTTTAATAAATTAGAAGCATCAACCGCGCCTTCGGCTGCGCCCGCGCCAACAATCATATGAATTTCATCAATAAAAAGAATGTATTTACCGCTGGCGTTTTGAATTTCTTTGATAAATGCTTTCAGGCGGTCTTCAAATTCTCCTCGAAACTTTGTGCCGGCAATTAAAGAGCCTAAATCAAGCATAACGATTTCTTTGCCTTTTAATGGTTCAGGAATGTCGCCGGAAATAATTCGTTGGGCTAAACCTTCAACAATGGCGGTCTTGCCAACTCCTGGTTCGCCGATTAAAACCGGATTATTTTTAGTTCTGCGGCTTAAAACTTGAATTACTCGGCGCAACTCTTCATCACGACCGATAACAGGGTCAAGCCTGCCTTCTTTGGCTTGAGTAGTTAAATTAATAGCGTATTTTTCCAAGACCTGGAATTTTGATTCCGGCATTTCATCGGTAATCCTCATTGAACCGCGAAGCCCGGCTAAAATTCTTAGGAGAGTCTCTCGACGCAGACCTAATTCTTCTAAAAGACGACTGGCATTAGAAGGAGATTCTAAAAGCGCCAAAAGCAAATGCTCACAGGAAATAAATTCGTCTTTTTGGCTGGTCGCGATTTTAGCCGCTTTGTCTAAAACAGCCATTAATTCTTGAGAAAGATAAAGTTGCGCTAAACCACCGCCAGAAATAATTTTCGGCTCTTTTTTTAATAATTCATCAATTCGCTGAGATAAAGTTTCTAAATTGACGCCAGCTTTAATAAGAGTAGGCCTCACCAAGGAGCTTTCATCTATAATTAAAGCTGCCAATAAATGAATGGCTTTAAATTCGCCGTGGCTTTCTTTGGCCGCAATTTCTTGAGCGTTTTGTAGAGCTTCCTGAGCTTTAATTGTAAAACGTTGAAAATTCATAGCTATCTACTAATTACAAATTTTTTTACGAATATACAAATTATATATTTAATTTGTATATTTTGTATTATATTTGTATTTTGTAGCCCATTTAAAGGTTTGTGGGTCTTTCTTCTAATATAACCTTAATTTCCATTTCCTTGTTGTCTCTTAAAATTTTTAAGGTAATTATATCAGCGACATTATATTTTTGAAGCAGCGAACCCAATGGTTTATCAGAATTGATTTGTTCGCCATTTAATTCAGTAATGATATCCCCATCTTTAAGTCCGGCTTTGGCAGCTGGCGAATTTTGAAGTATGGCTGGATTATTTTTATCGCCTTTAATTAAGACGCCGTTTTCCACTGGCAATTTCTGTGTTTTGGCTAAATCCGAAGTAACCATTACGTAGCGGACGCCTAAATAAGGCGTGATAATTCTGCCGGTATTTTGAACAGATTGAATTGCTTTTTTTACTTGATTAATGGGGATGGAAAAACCAATACTCTGGGCGCCGGAAGCCATTGCCACATTAATGCCTATAACCTCGCCTTTTAAATTTAAAAGCGGTCCGCCAGAATTACCGGCATTAATTGCCGCATCGGTCTGAATCAAATTTTGAAGCGTTTCACTTGAGCCCAAACTGTTATCAGAGGCCGTGATGCTGCGCGACAAACCAGAAATCACACCAACAGATACTGTATTTCTAAATTCTCCTAAGGCATTACCAATAGCAATAGTGGTCTGGCCTAATTTTAAGCTGTCAGAATCACCCAAACTAACAATTGGCAAATTGTTAGCGGAAATTTTAATCACCGCTAAATCAAGATTAGGATCGCGAGCTAAAACTTTGGCATCGTATTTTTTACCATCGTTAGTTAAAACCGTATAAGAAGCGTTTTCGTCAGAAATCACGTGTTTATTGGTAACAATTAAACCATCAAATGAAATAATAAAACCTGAACCGCCGCCAACCTCCTGAAGCTTAGTACCTTTTTGGCAAGGCTGATAAAACTCTGTGTCGTTGCCGAAAAACTGTTGAAACTCTTGAGGTAAGTCAGAAAAAGGATTATAAGGGCACTGTTCAATTACCGGTAGATTTTTTGAAATGATAATGGAAATAACCGCTGGCGAAGATTTTTCCACGGCGCTTATAACCGCTTGCTCATAATCAACAGTTGGAGTATAAATTGGCGATGGGCTAAGATTCGGCGCTTGCTGAGAATTTTGCTGAAATGGAATTAATGGTTTCAAATACTGGTCATAAAAATTAGTAAACAAATTCGCCTGAGCTGATGGACTAAAGACCAATGAACCGAAAAAACTGCCAACTAACGCCGCTACGATAATTAAAATTAAGATTTTCTTATTGTTATTCATATGACATAAGGATTATAATAGTAAAAAAACACGATGTCAAATTTAAGGTTTTTTGAAGTCATTCCGGGCCTTCTGGCTTGGCTAACTATCATTTTAATGTTTCTGCTTTCATGGTTAACGCCGACCGCGGTGGCGATTTTTATTATTCTGTTTGACATTTATTGGCTCTTTAAAACTGTTTATCTTTCTTTCCATCTGCGCGCCACCTTCACAAAGATGAGAGAAAATTTAAAGATTAACTGGCTTAATGAGCTTCAAGTTTCAGGTTCCAAGTTTCAAGAAATTTACCACTTAATAATTCTGCCAATGTATAAAGAACCATACGAAGTTATCAAGGAATCTTTTCAGGCATTATCAAAAGTTAATTATCCGAAAGACAAATTGATTGTTATTTTGTCAGCCGAGGAGCGGGCCGGCGCCCCTACTCAAGAAATCTTAAAAAAAATAGAAAAAGAATTTAGCGAAAAATTTTTTAAGTTTTTAACTACCACTCATCCGTCTAATTTGCCGAATGAAATTCCCGGCAAAGGTTCAAATCAAACTTGGGCTGCCAAAGAAATTAAAAATGTGGTCATCGATCCCCTTAATATTATATATGAAAATATCCTGGTTTCGGTTTTCGACGCCGACACCCAGGTTTTACCTGATTATTTTAGCCGTCTCACTTATGTTTTTTTAACTTGTCCTTATCCTCAACGCTCCAGTTTTCAACCCATTCCCCTTTTTACTAATAATATTTTTCAGGCGCCGGCTTTGGCTCGCGTTATCTCTCTTTCTTCAACTTTCTGGCACATGGTCCAACAATCTAGGCCAGAAAGACAAACCACTTTTTCCTCTCACTCTATGTCCTTTAAAGCAACGGTGGAAGTCGGTTTTTGGGATACCGATATCGTTTCTGAAGATTCCCGAATTTTCTGGCAGTGTTATCTTCATTATGATAGTGATTGGCGAGTAGAGCCGCTTTTTTATCCTGTTTCTATGGACTCCAACGTAGCTCCAACTTTTTGGCAGACAATGATTAATCAATACAAACAACAACGTCGTTGGGGTTGGGGTTGCGAAAATATTCCTTATTTTTTAAATGGCTTTAGGGGGAACGCGAAAATTCCTTTGCTTAAAAAAATTTACTGGAGCTTCGTGGTTATAGAAAGTTTTCATTCCTGGGCCACGAATGCTTTAATAATTTTCATGCTTGGTTGGCTGCCTTTATTTTTAGGCGGTTCGCAATTTAATTTAAGTATTCTTTCTTATAATCTTCCTCAAATCACGCGAACAATTATGAGTCTGGCAATGATAGGCATCGCTACTTCAGCAATCTTAAGTATTATTTTATTGCCGCCCAAGCCAATTTGGTTTAAAAAAAGACATTATTTACTTTATTTTTTCCAATGGATTTTAATGCCTCTAACTTTGATTTTATTCGGTGCGTTTCCCGGACTTGACTCCCAAACTCGCTTAATGCTTGGCGGAAAATTCCGCTTGGGATTTTGGTTCACGCCAAAACACCGCGCTACACCTCAAACCACCCCTTAATAATATTTTCTTTTATCATCTCTTCCATTTTTTCTATTCCGAAATATTCAATAAAAATTTTGTTCCACAACGCCTCTTGATGATGATATAAATATTTAACTAATTCTTTTTCCTTAACCAAAGACATTGCTATATCAATCAAATTAAAACTGACTAATATTTCGCTGCCATTTCCATTTTTAAAATAATCACCAACCCAATCTAGATTTTCCCAAAAAGATAAATCAAACGAAAAATTATCAAGCATTCTACCGCAAGATACCAGCATTTTTTCGGCTTTTTCCCAATGAATTGCTTCGGGATTAACGTGCGGCTCAAACAGCCGCCAATCATTTTCATTATCTTTAGCCAAATACCTCTGAATAATCAGCCAATTTGTTTTTTCTGGGTGAGCCGTTAGCTGAACCGTTAAAGGCTCGCTTATAATATCGCCGCGCAGCAAGGAGATTAAATTTTCGGAAAAACTGCCCGGCTCGCGGCTAAACATTTCAAATAACTCAGAATAAAATTTCACTTCATTAAAATAATGAAGGATTAAAATAAAATTCCGCATCGTTTCGCCGGAAATTTCCAAAGACAATGGAATAATATAGATTATTCCCATTTCTTTTAGGTGGCTGATATTGTGATATTTATGCTTGATAAAACCTTTGGCGATTTTTGCCCATCTTTCCGGCAGAGCCAAAATCTTGATTTCTCTTGTTTCAAAATCATCAGGTTTTAGATACGTATATTGTTTAAAAAAGATTTTATTCAGCCAGTCATTTCCCTCGACAAACCGCAAAGCGCTAAAAATTTCAAAAACATTTTCTTTTTGAAGCATCGCCTCGACATTCTTATAATTCAAAGCAGCAAGGATTTTCAGCGGCGGCTCATTTTTTAGCAATTCAACGGCTTTTTCTTTTTTCAGAAAAAAACCCTTGGGCGCTCCAGCAATTCTTTGGGTAATTTCTAAAACCCTTTGCCAATCACTTAAAACCAAAGCCGAAGGCGAACCCAAGGCCTTAAATAATTCATCGTTATCCGCTTCAATTTTACTTATTAGGGCGTCATAAATTTCTTTGGCCGATACATTTCTGCCAAGACCTAAAAAATCTAGCCGACTCCTAATCTCAGCTTCATTCTCCTCGGTAATTTTATCCAGCAGATTTTTTTTGCCTGTTAAAGCGCTAAATTTTTCTTCAAGCAACCGAATATTTTCCGGTTTTGCCCGAATAATTTTAGCAAATTTTTCGTAAGATTCCATTTAATCAATTTATCTTTATTTGAAGTTTTTGCCAACGTTTTGATTTTTCGAATTCTTCTTTTGTCAATATTCCTTCCTGCGCGCCGATTCTTTCAACCACTGAAGTGGCGTTCGCAGAGCCCAAACGGATAGCGTATTCAATAATGGGTTTTAGATTATAGGCTTTAGGTGTTAGGTTTTGACGCATCAATCCCGCCACAAATCCCGAGCCAAAAGCATCACCAGCGCCAGTTCGGTCAATTAATTTGCCCTTAAAAATTCCGGAGGAATAAATATTTTTTCCATCAGAAACCATTACGCCATCATTACCATCAGTCATTATAGCGATTCCAGTTATTGCCTCGTCTAACTTATTAAAAATACTTCTCTCGTTTTCATAATTTATTCCTGTTAAATAAGCCCCTTCTTCTCTGTTCAAAATTACAACCTTTGTTTTTTTAAGTAATGGCTTTAATTTATTTAGCCTCATTTCTAAATAATATCTTGATGGATTAAAAGCGATTAGTGTTTTATTTTTTGAAAAATAATTAAAAAGTTTTTCTATTACTTCAAAAGAAATTTTACCCGGCGAAATATAAACCCAACGGCTTTTTAAACTATTAAAAGAAATTCCTTTGCTTTTTAAATCTTCGGAAGCGCCGCGATAAACCAAAATTGTCCGTTCACCAGACGACGATAAAAGAACGACTGAAAAAGCCGTGGTTTTATTTTTCGCGCGGATTGCCAAAGGGGTAATTTTCTCTCTTTTCAACTCACTTAAAATATTTTTACCTGTTTCATCTCTGCCGACTTTAATTAAAGCCGCGCTTTTAAAACCTTGACGGCTAAAAGTGGTGGCTGAATTAAAAGCGCCGCCGCCGCAGGTAAAAATCGGCTCATCAACTTCAACTTTTCCACCCAAAGTAAAACACTGGGCTTCGCCGGTCGGAAAACCGATTTTTCTTAAGTGTTCAGGATCGTGAAGCACCTTAAAAACAGGACTAGTTAAAAAAATGTCCCGCGTGGCAGTACCAATAGTAATAACATCAAACATTGTTTAAAGCTTAACAAATTTTAACTATTTTATCAATATTAAAAACCTCTTTCGCATTTTTCGTCGTTTGCTCCGCTACTTCTTCTAATGACAAACCTTTTATTTCCGCCACCTTTTTTGCCACCTCAATAACGTAAAGTGGCTCGTTTCTTTTGCCACGGTAAGGCACTGGCGTTAAATACGGGCAGTCGGTTTCAAGTAAAATATCTTTAAGTGGTGTGTCTAAAATCACTTTGTCATAATCTCTGGCAAAAGTGATAATGCCATTAAAAGCGATTTTAAAACCCATTTTACGATATTCTCTCGCTTGTTTGTAATTGCCGGAAAAACTATGAATCACGCCTCGCAGTTTGGAATTTGGAATTTTGAATATGGAATTTAAAATATCAATAACATCATTATTAGCGTTGCGGCAATGAATTATTATCGGCAACCCCAATTCAATCGTCAAGTCAATTTGTTTTTTGAAAATTTCTTTCTGTCGCTCTATAATTCCTGCTTCACAATTCTTAATTCTATAGTAATCCAATCCAATTTCGCCAATTGCTAACACTTTGGGTTTATGCGCTAATTCTCTGTATTTTTGCTCATTAAATTCCTCGGCTTTTAGGCTGGTGGGATGTAAGCCAACTGCCGCAAAAACTCCTATTTGATAGCGCTCGCTATATTCAACTGCTTTTTTTGAAGTGGCAAAATCAGCGCCGACATTAATGAGCCAAACATCATTTTCCAAAGCTCTTTTTATCACTTCGGCGCCATCATCTTTATAATCCCTAAAATTTATGTGAGCATGGGTATCTACAAACATAAATACATAAATAATTTAGATTAAGTCATTATAAAGCCATGGCTTTATAATGACTTAAAACAAATATTCTAATTTTAATAATAAAATATAGTAATAAAGTAATAAATAGCAATATGGATATCTAATTAATTCTATGAGTATCTAACGGATTCTTGGAAAAAGATTTAATTTCTCCTTCTGATTATCAAGGTTTTTAAGATAATCTTTTGCTTCCTCCATTTTTGTCGGCATAAATGGTTTAAGCCAATCAATAATGTTTTTAACTCCAAAAATTAAAGTGCTTAAGATTTCGCCGGCTTTGGCATCTTCATTCTTTAACAGCCGCCACGGCTCTTTTTGATTAATATATTGGTCAAGTTTTTTAGAAAAAGCGAAAACCGCGTTTAATGCCTCATATAATTCATAATTAATCATTTTTTCCGAATAAATCTTTTCTGTTTTTTCCTGTAAATTTTTAATTTCCAAATCAATTTCCGCCTCTAATGTATGATTTTTCGCCATCGTAAAAACTCTTTCAAACAAATTGCCGATGCCATTCGCCAAATCGCCATTGTATTTATTTTCAAATTTTTCATAAGTGAAGTCGCCGTCTTCGGTCGCTGGAAATTCCGCTAAGAGAAAATAACGCACCGCGTCTGCGCCATATTTTTCAACTAACTCATACGGGTCAATGACATTGCCTACGCTCTTTGCCATTTTCTTGCCATTAACCGTAATAAAACCATGGCTAAAAATTTCATTCGGCAAATTTAAATCCGCCGATAGTAAAATCGCTGGCCAATAAATCGCGTGAAATCTCAAAATATCTTTGCCGATAATATGTAATTTATTTTCGTTTTCCTGCCACCATTCTTTAAATTTATCGTTATTCTCTCCGTATCCTAAAGCATTAATATAATTACTTAAAGCGTCAAACCAAACCCAAATTTTTTGGCTCGGGTCGCTTGGCACGTCAATACCCCAACCCCTGGCTCTTTCTTTTAAACGAGAAATACAAATATCCTCCAATCCCCGAGATACAAAACTTAAAACCTCGTTTTTTTTGGTTTCCGGAATAATTCTAATTTTATCTTGCTCTATACTTTTTTTAAGCGCTTCGGTATATCTTGAAAGTCGAAAAAAATAATTTTCTTCAGCTATAAGCTCTGGCTTAGTTTTATGGTCTGGGCATAAACCATTAACTAATTCCCTTTCCTTATAAAATTCTTCACAGTCAACACAATAAAGCCCCTCATAGGATTTTTTATAAATATCTTTCTGGCAGGCCAGCCAGAGTTTTTGAGCGCCTAAAATATGGCGTTTTTCAGTGGTCCGAATAAAATCGTCGTAAGATAAATTTAAGGATTCTTTAAGCTTATAAAATTTTTGAGCGTATTTATCAATTAATTCATTAACCCGTATCCCTTCTTTTTCGGCCGCTCTGACATTTTTTAAACTATTCTCATCAACGCCGGTTAAAAATAGAACATCTTCCCCAGCTATCCGATGATATCTGGCGATAACATCGCTGAAAATTTTTTCCAAAGCATGGCCAAGATGAGGAGAGGCGTTGACATAATCTATGGCACAAGTAATAAGATTTTTTTTACTAGTCATTACTTAATAATCTTCCTGTTTTTAATTTTCTTCTTTCCCAGTCATCAACAATTTCCTGAAAAATTACGGCTACCGGCACCGCCAAAATCGCTCCCAAAACCCCGGCGATATCCCAGCCAGCTAAAAGAGCAACCACAACCACAACCGGATTAATGCCGACGGCCTTTCTCATAACCAGTGGCACCAAAAGATGGCCTTCGGCTTGTTGAATAAGCATAAAAAGCAAAATTACATACATACCCAAAGTTAATGACTGAGGAACCGCTACTAAAAAAGCAATCGCGCCGGAAAAAATCGGTCCAACCATTGGCACAATTTCCAAAAGCCCGGCTAAAATGCCTAAAACCAAAGCATACTTCACCCCCAAAAGCCATAGCCCAACAGAGGTAATAACGCCGACTATAAGCATCAAGAAAACTTGACCCTGAAGCCATTGGCCTATCTTTTTTCTCGCCCGAAAATAAATTTCAATCACATAATCCTCATAATTAATTGGTAAAATGGTTCTCAAAAATTTTTCCACTCCAAATTGGTCAACGGTCAAATAAAAAGAAAGGACAAAAGTCGCGATAATTAAAACTAAATTGCCGAAAATAATGCCTATAAAATTAAAGAGAGAGACACTGCCGCTAAATAAGGCGTTAGCAAAATTACCTAAACTTCCCGCATACTTATCAAGCTGAATAAAATGAGAAATATCCAAATTGCCTAAAACCGGGAGTTCAATGTTTTTTAAACCTTCCAAAAGATTTTGAAATTCAAAAATAGCTATTGGAATAAAAGTATAAAGCAGCATAGCCAAAATTATTAGCGCTGCCAGAAAAATAAAAAGCGTTCCCAAGATTCTGGGGATTTTTTTCTCTTGAAGGTAGGAAACTGGTCTGTCTAAGGCTGAAGAAATAATAATGGCTAAAAAAAGAATAATTAAAGATTCTCTTGCCAAAAAAAGCGCCATCACAAAAAGCAGCATTATTAAAACCCGCCATAAAGTTGCCCATGAAATTTCAAAAAATTCTTTTGGCATATCGAGGTTAATTATAATAAAAAACCCGATAAAGTAAAGGGGTTCTACAGCTTAACTATTTTCTCAAAGCGTTCTTTTTCACTAAAAGGCCCAATAACCGCCAAGTTCAATTTTTGGTTTTGGAAAATGTCTTTAGCCACCGCCATAATTTCCTCGCTTGTAACAACTTGAATTTTTTTGATTATTTCTTCCGGCGCCATCAATTTCTTGGTAATAACTTCCTGACCGCCGTAAAAACTCGCCAAATGGTCGGATGTCTCAAGCCCCATAATCAAATGGCCGATTAAATGTTCTTTGGCTCGGCTTAATTCTTTGCTATCTACTGACTCGGTAGCTAATTTTTTAAATTCTTCAAGCGTCGCTTCAATTACTTCATTAATTTTATTGTGATCAACCCCGGCTGAAGCTGTTAAATATCCATGGTCAGTATATAGGTCAGCGTCAGAAGAAACATAATAAGCCGCGCCCAGTTCTTCTCTAATTTTCTGAAACAGCCGCGAGCTCATTCCACCGCCTAAAATATCAGCTAAAATTTCTAAGGCAAACCGGCGCTTATCAAAAACATCAAAAGCCCGACAGCCCAAAATTAAATGCGTTTGGTCGGTTTCTTTATGTTTTAGAAAAATTTCAGGTCTATCCTGATATTCAATAGTTTTTATTTTTGGAGTTTTTAGACCGGATTTAATTCCTAAAAAAACATTTTCAATTTTTGGAATTACTTCTTCTTCATTAAATTTTCCAGCTACAACCACTAAAGATGATTGACTTAAATAATGTTCCCTGCGGTATTTAACAAAATCATCGCGAACTAATTTCTTGATAACCTCTTTTCTGCCAGCAATATCCCAGCCAGCTGGTTGGTCGCCATAAAGTAAAGATGTAAATAATTCCTGAACTCGCCTCATTGGCAAATCCTCATACATATTAATTTCTTCAATAATCACTCCTCGCTCCTTGTCAATTTCTTTGTGCTCAAAAATTTGATTTAGATAAATATCTGAAACCACATCTAAAATAGTATCAAAATGCTCTGGTCGGGCTTTGGCAAAATAGCCCGTATATTCCATACCGGTAAAAGCATTATAAACCGCGCCGATGCTGTCCAATTCCGAAGAAATCTCAATACTTTTCGGCCGCTTCTCCGTGCCCTTAAAACACATATGCTCTAAAAAATGAGATAAGCCATTAATCTCTTTGGTTTCATATTTTGAGCCAGCTTCAACCAAAATTAAAACCGTAGTGGTCAAACTATCCGGCATTGGAACGGTAATAACGCGGAGATTATTGTCTAAAGTAATTTTTTTATACATTGAGATAAATCTTTTATTTTTACTCTTTCCTGTTTCATTGTGTCTCTGTCGCGAACTGTTATATCATCATTTTCCAAACTCTCAAAATCAACAGTAATGCAAAACGGCGTGCCGATTTCGTCTTGCGAATAATACCTTTTGCCGATGTTGCCTCTGTCGTCCCACGCCACCATAAAATCTTTCCGCAAATCATCATAAATTTTCCGCGCCAATTTTACTAATTCCGGCTTATTCGCCAAAAGCGGAAAAACCGCGGCTTTATACGGGGCGAGTTTGGGTGGAAGTTTTAAAACCACCCTATCTTTTTCAGAATCGTCGTATGCTTCGCACAAAACCGCTAAAACTGTTCTATCAACGCCCAAGCTCGGCTCAATCACGTGCGGCCAGAATTCTCCGCCTCCGCCAGCTGGCGGATCCGCATCTTTGTACGGCGGCTCCTTAAAATGATTTTTTAAATCAAAATCGCCGCGGTAAGCCAAGCCGTAAAGCTCTTTTAATCCAAACGGAAATTCGTATTCAATATCAATTGTCCGCTTTGAATAATGGGCGCGTTCGCCCTCCATAATATCGTTGAAATTTAATTTTTTCTCCCGAACACCTATAATTTTCAGCCAATCTTTCATCTCATTAAGCCAATATTCAAACCACTTTTCCCATTCAGCTTCGCGGACAAAATATTCTATCTCCATCTGTTCAAATTCGCGGGTTCTAAAAATAAAATTTCCTGGCGTAATCTCGTTTCTAAACGCTTTACCGATTTGCGCAATGCCAAAAGGCAATGTTTTCCTGGTAGTATCCAAAATATTTTTAAAATTAACAAACATTCCTTGGGCAGTTTCGCCGCGCAAATACGCAACCGCTTTTTCGCCCTCAACCGCCCCCAAAAATGTTTTCATGAGGATATTAAATTGCCGTGGCTCTGTAAAATTATTTTTAGCCTCGCAATTCGGACAAGATTTTGACATGTCAATTTGGTCTAGCCGAAAACGTTCGTGACACTTCTGACACTCCACCAGCGAGTCAGAAAATCCCGCTCCAGTATGTCCAGAAGCTTCCCACACTTTAGGGCTCATAATAATTGCTGAATCCAAACCAACCATATCATCCCTGCTTTGGACAAATTTTTTCCACCAAAGATTTTTAATGTTGTTTTTTAGTTCCACGCCCAAAGGTCCATAATCATAAGCGTTGGCTAATCCCCCGTAAATCTCCGAACCAGGGTAAATAAAACCCCGCCTTTTACACAAACTTACAATTTTATTCATTAAATCGTTCATGGTACTACTATTCCTTGGCCCGACGAAACACTCGGGTCATCGGTTAATTGCGTATTCAATACTTTAGTTTGGCTTGTTAAAATAGTATTATTAAACTCATCAGTTGCCTTAAGATTTGTTTCGCTTAAAATCGGCATTAATTGATTCACTTGAGTTATATTAGGCGTAGCTTCAACTTGAAAAATCGCTTCAACCGGTAAAGACACTATTCCTTTGGTAGCGGGAATTTTATCAATCAGCCAAGTTACTTCCTGCGTTCTCTCATTATATGAAAGCGTGCTGCTAGTATTAGTTTTATTCTGTCCAGTCCATTTTACTCCTGATTGCAAAAACGCTTTTACTTCAACACCGCTAACATCAGTAGCATAATTAGTAATTAGCCAATGAATAGTGAAGCTTGTCGCTACATTAACCTTTGGCGGCAAATTTCCTTTATTGATAATGCCAGAGTTAGAATCGCGGAAAAGAAGCTGGCTGTCAATAACAATTTTGCCGCTGACTTTGGTTTTCAAACTTGCCAAACCAATGGTTATATCTGAATCCACCTGACTAGGAATGGTTGGCGAGGAAATTTCGCCTTGTACCTCTAAAATAAAATTCTTGTCGCTGACTCTTTTGATAGGATAACTGTCTTTTACCCGAATTGTAAATTCCACCGAGCCATTAGCGCCGTTTGAAAGCACCCGCAAAGAAGAAGTGTTAGCAGCGTTCCAAGTAATAGTGACGTTTTTTGAATCAAAAAAGCCATTGCTTTGAAAAGTTGAAGTATCAAACATTGGGCTTATCAATTTAGCTTTAATAACTACGTCATTTAAACCAATACCTGAATTATTGCTGTAATTAATTTTGTATTTCAAGTTCTCTCCCAAAGACGCCAAGTAATTTGTTTGGTCGTTGAGAGTAAGATTTACAATTAAAGGCGAGGGAGCGATAGTTAAAGAAGCGGTTTTTTCGCTGATTAAATATTTTTGGCCCATAATCTCAGCACTTAAAGAGCCTTTGATATCAAAAAATGACCCCTCGGCGCTTAAAACCCTGCCAGTAATTATTAAACTTCCTTGGCTGCTGTTTTTTGCCAAATCGCCAAGTTTCCAAATACTGGTTCCAACTGAAGGAGAATTGCTCGCTTTTTGAAAAATAAAGAAATCGGGGTAGGTTAGCTTTAATTCCGCATTCGAAAAATCAACATCAGAAATATTTTGGTAATGAATCTCAATTTCAAAATTTTTGTTATTTAAAACTTTCGAACCCATTTGTGGCGCCGTCAAATCTAATGTCAAAGCCGGCTTATCAATTACTACATTAATGTTTTTCGTCTGCTCAAAACGAACCGCTGACCCCAAAGCCGGAGTAAAATAAGAAACCGTAATTTCAAATTGCTGAACTGATTGATTATTCGAAAAAACAATCAGATTAATTTTATCTTGAAAGTTATCGCCGACATTTAAGTCGCCCAAACTTTTGTCTAAAACTCTTTTTTCAGGGTCTTCAGCGGTAAAACCAGCTCCTTCTGGTAAAATCATTGAAATCTTTACGTCTTTTAGAACATCATTAGAACTATTTTTAAGTTCAAACGCCAAATCAAAAGGCACAGCCAATAAAGTGCTTGGCGGAGCATTTAAAGAAAAAACAACATCGCGATTTCCAAGTGAATGGTAAAAATAATAACCAGCAAATCCCGCTATTATTACGGTAATGCCAATTAAAATCCAAAATAGCCATCGGCTTACTAGGCTGAACTTTGTTAAGAAACCAAAAAAACTTTTCTCTCCTTCTTCCGGCTCCTTAATCCAGCTGCTTTTAACTTCGGATGGCCTGATATCGATGACTGGCTGAGAAACTACCGGCTCTTTTTTCTTTGGCGACCCCGAAGTCCCCTCTGGATTTTTTTGATATAATTTTTTTTCTAAATCATCTAATTTCATTGAACTAATACTAACTCATTTTTATCAACTTTTAAAGCGCATTTATCGCATAAAAAAACTTGTTCGCTTTTAGAAAAATACGCTACAGATTTGGCTCCGCAAACATGGCAGCAGCTAAAATCAAAGGCAAATCCTAATCCTTTAAGTAGCGGCTTGTAAGAAATTTTTTTATTATTCTTCAGGTCCTGAAAAGTTTTTTTAATAAGCAGCCACAAATTTTTATCTCGTTGAAATTCATACGTCATTTCTTTAATGAAATCTAAAACAGCCAAAGCCACTTCAGAAATTTTAACCCTATCAAGCACTAAAGCGTCGGTAATTTGCAAGCCATTTTTTTCCACCAGGCGAATTTTCACAAAATTAAGCGGCTGGAGATGCCCAGCTAATTTGGAAGTAATTTTTCTGGCGCTTTTGGCTTTGGCCCTGACTTTGCCCAGATCCTTAGAATATAAATAAATTATTTTATCGAATTCCCCAGAATCTTCCGCCTCAAGCACCAGGGCGTTAGTAAGATATTCAATCATAATACATCATACTTGACACTTATAAATCAGTATAATACAATTTCCATATATATTATGGAAGACCAGAAGAAAAAAGACTATCTTTTACCCGCCAGCATTTTAATCGCTGCTGTTTTAATTACTGGCGCTTTAATTTATTCTAACGGCTTAAAAAATACCAAGCCCGAAACCCAAAGCGCTAATTTGGGTCAAACCGCGGAAAAAATAACTTCTCCGCAAGTCGGTAACGCTGCTGTTTTAGGTGACCCTAAGGCGCCGGTGACGATTTTTATTTTTAGCGATTATCAATGTCCGTATTGCGGCAAGTTTTATAAAGAAGCGGAGCTACTAATCCGTAAAAATTATGTTGATACTGGTAAAGCGAAAATGATTTATAAAAATTTGGCTTTCTTAGGGTCAGAATCAACTGCCGCGGCAGAAGCAGCTGAATGCGCCAAAGACCAAGGAAAATTTTGGGCCTACCATGACGCTATCTTAGATATTGAAATCAAAGAAATGCAAACTTCTGGCAATAATGAAAACACCGGAAATTTAACCAGATATCTTTTCAAGAGCATTGCTTCGAGTTTAGGAATGAATGTTGATGAACTTTTATCTTGTTTTGACTCGCAAAAATATGCAGCCGAAATTAAAAACGATGCCCAAGAGGCCAATTCGCTGATGGAACGCGCCTCAACGCCCACCATTTTTATCAATGGTAAAATGATTCAAGGCGCTTATCCTTATAGCGCATTTAGCCAAGCTATTGACACGGCTTTAAATACAAAGTAGAATAGCAATATAAATTTAAGACAAAATTAGGCATCCGAATAGCGCGCTACGAAAGCGCCCATCGAATAATTATCGCATGTGCCTATTCGTTAAAAGCTTTCGTATACAGCTATTTTGCTCTTAAAATTAAAAAGGGACGAAAAATATAAAAAATTAGGCAAAATGGCTTACGACGAAAATCAAGGCGGTTTTCAACGCCGAATGTATTCCGGCAGCTGGAAATGTTCAAAGTGCAGCACCGCTATCACAGAACTTCCTTTTGAACCAGACCCGAACAAATTAGACCAGCTTCTGTGTCGCGATTGCTTCCGCGAAAAACGCCAATCCTTTGGTGGCTCACGGCCTCCATTCAGGAGATAAAAAAATTCCGCTCTGGATTACTCCGGGGCGGTTTTTTTTATTGTGGATAAGTCAATTTTTTGCGTAACGCAAATCTGGTATAATTGAGGTGTAAAAGGTCGCGAAAAAAAATATCTTTAAAGATTATGAAGTATCTCAATTGGTTTCAATTAATTTTAGGTCTTTGGATTTTTGTTTCTAGCTGGATTCTTGGTTTTTCCGACATCACAACCGCTTTGTGGAACAACATCATTATCGGCGCTTTGATAGTAATATTTTCTCTTTGGCAAATATTCGGCAGTAAACCCACAATACTAACAGTGTAAAAATTTAATAAATTTATGATTAAAATTTATAGCACGCCAACTTGTCCATATTGCGAGATGGCTAAAGGTTATTTTAAAAAGAATAATATTGGTTATGAAGTGTACGACGTCTCTACTGATGAAGCATCGCAGGAAGAAATGATTAAAAAATCGCATCAGATGGGAGTGCCGGTTATTGATATTGACGGTGTAATTATTGTTGGCTTTAATAAAACGGAAATAGATAAGGCTTTGAACTTAAAATAAATTAAACGGCTAGAATTAAAGCTTAATTGTATTTTTTACCGGACGCCTGATGACATCAATCGACAGACCGGCTTTTAATGCCATCATAACACCCACTGCTTCCAAATAACTATCTACAAAAAATAATTTGTTGCTCTTGAAAGGTAATTTCCGCAAATCATTTTGCATCAAATTTTTATTTTCTTTCACGACAATCAGGGGAATGTCATTTTCCAGGCAAGCAAGAGTCGGCAAACCAAGACAACCATCAGGGATTATTACGCAAGACACGTCTTCAAGAGTAATGCCATTCGTTGGCCCGACTATTTTTGGCGAACGATGCAATCCTTTTAGAATACAATAAAGTTCTGTTCTTGAAATAGAGTCGGCGGATTTTCTTGGGTCCACGACGCCGAAATCTAAATTTTCAACTTCGCTTGAGGTCGTCAGTGGAGAATGAGCGCAGGGAATATGAAATATTTCCGAAACGCTGTGCGTCAACATCGCTTCTGTGCCGCCCCACGGATTTACTATATTATTGGTTGAAAAATACTCTCCGTAAAAATTATTGGGAACTTGTATAAAAGTAGATAATCCGATTGCGTCATAATCATTTTTGAATTTTTCAATTATCGCGAAAAGTTTCTCCAGTCCCTCTACTTGCCCTATAGCTCTGCCTGATTTTGAATAACCAGGAACGCTCTTTATGGATTTTTCCATTTCATAAACGTCGCAATTCATGCCAAAAGCGACCCTAGCCGCTGATATTATATTGATAATATCGTCGTTAAATGACGGTTCAATGTGCTTATCCATCAAAATCAAAACTTTATTTTGCCGCACCCTCTCTAACCCGACTTTGCCAAGCAAAAAGTTAGTCAGTGTGCCGCCTTCAACATATTCAGTATTGTCTGTCATTTCATTAATATCAGCGGCATTGACTACGTTGGGATGAGTTATAAGAACATCGCTTGCCTTGGCAATCAACCTCGCCACCGAATTTCCGTCTCCAGAATGGCCGCCGATTTCTGCGCCAATGCCGGTGGGAATCAAAAGCACGCTTGTAAATTTATCCGTATTTTCGTGCCTCCTTTTTCTAAAATCAAAAATATTCCCTTCCAGGGAATAAACGTTTCCTTCTTCGGGAATAAGATAATCTATTTCACAATAATATCCGGTCTCATCGGATTTCGTAATGACGAATCTGATTACCCTATGCGGCTGGGGAATTTTTTTAGAAATATAAGACGCGTAGCACTCTTGAAGATTTTTTAAACCATCTAAATTTAATTGTGCTTTTGGGATAAATTCTTCAAACGTTACTATCTTCATTTTCGTTCTATGGTTGTCTGGCTAACTATTTTGCCCTTAAAAAACTTTCTTGAGAATTCTGCCGCCTTTTTAGAATCAAAATCTTTGCAAGAAAAAATATTCAAATAAACATTTTTTAAGATATCAAGCGTGTGAATAGTGATATTGCTCGTTACTATAAACTGAATGGCTGAAGTGCCTTTTAAATGCGGTAAGGTGTCTCTTTTTTCTTTGGGTACTCCGACATCATCCCACCAATGCAAATCGCATCTTTGCATATCAATTAATTCGCAGAGGTCTTTAAAAAACTTCTTGATAATTCGTCTGTTAAATTTTTTGGGGTCGCAATTGTGTAAATCCAAAATAAGTTCTTTGCCGTAAGATTTTTTATTTTTTTTCATATTATATTTATATTTTGCCATTAATTTTAAAAGAAATCAATAAAAATTTGGCAAAGTTATCCACACTTGAATTATTTTAGCTTGTGCTATAATATCAAAAAAATGGAACCGAACCAGAAAACAAAGTTTTGGAAATTCGTGATTGGGTTTTTAGCGATTGTACTGCTGGCCGCTGGCGGCTTTTTTGTTTGGAATAAATATTTCAGCCCACAGGCGAAATTA